>JABMQV010000748.1 GCA_013203065.1 Desulfobacteraceae bacterium
ACCCCTATTGTGCCGGGGTACACAATAACAGAAGAGCAGGAAAATGTCATTTATCCGTGATGCCCTCAAACGGGCCGAACGGGAACGACGACTCGAACGGGCACCTGACCTAAACGCCGTCTTTGAAGAGGGTGACGGATCTCAGGCCAGCCGGTGGCAATGGTTGTCCATAGGTGTGGCCTTTTTGGTGGGTGCCGTAGTAGTGGCCTTGTTTCTCTGGCCAAAGGAGCCGCCCCCGGAGGTCATCAGTAAGCATGAAGAACCTGCCATGGAAGTAGCTTCCCTGACCTCAGACCAAAAAAAACCTTTGCCAGACAGGTCAGAGGCTAAGCCTTCTCCGCGCAAAGAAACCGCGCCCCAAAAAGGGGTTGAGGTTCACCGCGAAGTTCGTCTGCCCGACAAGGCCGCGCCTCAGCCCATAAGGCCCCGGGCCAAGAAGGTAGAAATTGTAAAGCCGGCAAAGGTCACTCCCACGCAAGAATCTGAGGGGCCTCCCGAAAAAAAAGGCCCTCCAGATACCAGCATTGAGCCTGGTGTTTCCGAGAAAATGGTCTCCGGTTCAGGGCCTTCCAAGCCAGCCGCCCCCAAAATCCAAGGCACCTCTCCACCCCCGGCAGTTGCCCCCAAGGAGACAGCCCCATTGGAGCCGCACAAGCCGGCGCGCGATCGAGCCACGGATATCCCGGAACCCCGGTCAAAAACCAAGGAAGAACCCGTTAAGGAGCCGGTGGAGGCGGTCCCCTTGCTCCAAGATCTGCCTGACGAGGTCCGCAAAAAGCTGGGGAAACTTGAGATCAACGTCCACGGCTACTCCAAGTATCCTGCCGAAAGTTTTGTCTTCATCAACATGCGTAAATACCGTGTGGGGGACCGGATCGGGAGCGGAAAAGATGGACCAATATTGAAAAACATCATCCCCGATGGTGTGATTATTTATTATGGAGAGGGGCAGGCCCGGCTGGTGGTGGGGAGATAGAAAATACGGGGAGGTAGAATCATACCCTGTCATAATGGCTGAATTGCATAGTGAAGGTCCCGCGGCCCTGTGATACCGATCTGAGGGCGGTGGAATAACCGAACATCTTGGAGAGGGAGATACTGGCCGTAAGGACCTGGACCGGGCCCTTGGCAGCGATCTGCTCGATTTTACCCTGCCTGGCGTTTAAGTCGCTGATTACCTCACCTGTAAAGTCTTCCGGAACCAGAATTTCGGCCTTCATGATCGGCTCGAGAAGGAGCGGGGCTGCATTCCGGCAGGCATTCCTAAAGGCCATGGTTGAGGCCACCTTGAATGCCATTTCGTCGGAAAATGTCTCTTTTATCTGTACATCCAAAAGGCATGTTTGGACATCAATCACCGGATAGCCCATAAGGACGCCACCGATCTCCGCCTCCGTGATCCCTTGTCTGATTGCGGCCAGGAATTCTTCCGTAAGTTCAGGATTCTTGCATCTATCAACAAAACGATTTCCAGTACCCCTTGGTAGTGGTGAGACCTCCAGCCTTACACCGGCAAAATGCTGCTGCCCCGCAATTTCCCGCTGGAAGACCTCCTCATGGTCTGCAACACCTGTGACGGTTTCCCTATATACGACCTGCGGTTTTCCCTGATTCGTTTCCACGGAGAAATCGCGTTTGAGCCGGCCGACGATGATCTCCAGATGTAATTCACCCATACCGGAAATGACGGTTTGCCCTGTCTCCTCATCGATCTTGAACCTGAACGTGGGATCCTCATCCGTCAGTTTGCCCAGGGCACCCAGCAGTCGGTCATGATCCTGTACCTTTTTTGGCTCTACGGCGACGGTGATAACGGGTTCGTTAAACTGCATGGGCTCAAGCAGGATGGGGTTGTCTTCAGAGCATAGGGTATCACCGGTGGTAGTCAGCTTGAGCCCCATGGCCACAACAATATCCCCTGCCGAGGCCTCATCGATTCGCTCTCTCTTGTTGGAATGCATCTTGAGGAGTCGGGCCAGCTTTTCTTTGCTCTTTTTTGCCGGATTGTAAACGGGCTCCGATGCCTTGACAGTTCCCGAATAGATCCGAACATATGTCATCTTCCTTCCCTGATCCATCATTACCTTGAAGGCAAGGGCGGAAAACGGTCCTTTTGCCTCTGGAGGGCGCGACACCTTTTTCCCGGATGAAGGGACGATACCAACAATTGGCGGAATATCTACCGGGGAGGGAAGGTAATCAATAATCCCGTTCAACAGGGGCTGTACTCCCTTGTTTCTTAAGGCTGAACCGCAAAAGACCGGTACCAGATCCAAGTTGATGGTGGCTTCTCGTATGGCCCTATTTAGTTCCTGGATTTCGATTTCTTCTTCTGCGAGATATTTTTCCATTATTGTATCGTCTTTGTCTGCAAGGGTTTCCAGGAGCAGCTCTCTGAATTGAGAAACCTGTTCCCCCATTTCTGAAGGAACGGGTATCTCGTCGAATTCGGAACCCAGCGTCTCCTCTTCCCATAAGATGGCCTTCATCTTAATAAGATCAATAACCCCTTTGAAATTATCCTCAACCCCCCAAGGGATTTGAAGCACAAGCGGGAGCGCCCCAAGACGCTCCTTAATCATCTCAACAGCCCTGGGAAAATCGGCTCCCACTCGATCCATTTTATTTATAAAGGCTATCTTTGGGACCTTATACCTATCTGCCTGGTGCCACACCGTCTCGGATTGGGGTTCAACCCCTCCCACAGCACAAAAGACCCCTATTGCACCATCCAGCACCCGAAGGGACCGTTCCACTTCGATCGTGAAATCTACATGACCGGGGGTGTCTATTATGTTGATGGCATGTCCTTGCCAATCGCAGGAGGTTACTGCGGAGGTAATCGTGATGCCCCTCTCCTTTTCTTCCAACATCCAGTCCATGGTGGCTTCGCCATTATGGACCTCGCCCATCTTGTGAACGCGACCGGAGTAAAAGAGAATACGTTCTGTCACCGTGGTCTTACCCGCGTCGATATGGGCGATAATTCCGATATTTCGTGTTCTTGTCAGTCTCTTGGCAGGGGGCATATTGACTTAACCTATAAAAACCAACCGCAAGGTCCTTGGTGACTCGGGGTTAACAAACAAAAAAATCAGGCCATGGCCTTTAAGTCGGCCTCGCTCTATTGATCCGGGCGCAAATTTAAGGTATCTTGTCCCGGCTGTCAAGCCATAAGGGCCGGATCATTACGTCTGGACGTATACGTTCGGTTAGGTCCGCGAGGCAGGCTTTAAAACACTTCAACCATTCAATTCAGGAGATATGCGTGTGCATCTCAAGAAAGTCACATTTTTTCAAGAAAGGTATCCAACCCGCAAGCATTATCCGTTTAATCTGGAGGTCTTTTGTCAGACCCAACGGGTTGTGTTCAACTCTCCGGTGACCTTTTTTGTCGGAGAAAATGGTACCGGCAAATCCACCTTGTTGGAGGCGCTTTCCCGCAAATGCAGGATCCATATATGGAGGAACGCGGAGGGGGCCGTTATGAAAAAAATCCCTATGAGAGGAAGCTCTGCGATTTTATTGGTGTGGAATGGACCGACGGCGTCGTGCCGGGCTCATTTTTTTCCGGCGAACGGTTCAGCGACTTCGCCCGATAAGCACCCTGGCGAAAGGAGGACCCTTTTTCAGGATTTCCGCCACAATTTCCGCGGTCCAGCGGGCGGCATCCCGAACGACCGCCTGGCAACCGTCGGGGTTTGACTTCATGATCTCGTGGAGCGTCTTCCGTTCCTCGTCGTCCTGCAGATTGAACGAACGACCAAACTTGATTTTCTGTATATCCTTGCAGACGATGGTCCCGTATGCTTCTTCAAATTTTTTGCAGAGCTTGTCCGCGAACTGCATTCCCCGCTGATACTGCGCCGCCATCTCGAGATCGTCTCTGCCAGTGAGAAGCCCTATCATCAACAACCCGCCCGAAAGCGAGCCGCACGCGTTGCCGCGTCGGGCCACACCGCCAGATAAGGGGGTTGCCGCTCTCAAAAGAGCCGGCTCTACCACACCGAAGACCTCCATCAGCGCCGCCAGAGTCGTTTGACTGCATCCAAAAAATTCCATCTCGTAGCGACACGCTATTTGGCCCGCTCTTTCGATTGCCCCCTGAAATTGACTGTTCCGATCATTCATAACATCATCCTCCCTTTAAAAATTGCTGTCTGAACCGCAAGCACTGAATAGCTTCTCGACCAATGGTTATTGCTGATCGATTTGAACAAAAAATGCTTCCGTCCGCTGCCTGCCCACCGTCTAACGCATCCACCCCTTTTCTCTAAGGGGCGGAAAAATCACCCGCTGTGAATACCAATCAAGGGGCGGACAGCCCGGAACCTTTACCACTTTGGGGACACCTTTGTTGAATCCCCCATGAAAAGCCCTTCGGAGGACATAATCCATTCCCGCCCTTACCCCACAATTACCCAGGAGCCACACCTCGTCAGCCTCCACATCAGGCCTGATGGCGATGGGTTCTCGCCCAATGATGACTGCATATTTCTTGGCGGAGTCACAGACAAGCGGTACCGTAGGTATTCTCGGTCTGCACCCCGGGCAGACGCCCCCGGCATAGATATGAACGTTTTTGTGTTGACTGACAAATTGGAAGACTGGGGGAAGCAAACTCATTCTCACCTCATCCAGCGCTTCCCCTGCGATGTCTATTTCCGCCAGGTCGATGCTTCCGAGCCCAAGCTTTTCGGCGACCTGCAGCAGGGCGAGACTTCTTGGATCGACGCCCATCAGATAAGTCCCCACGGTATCCACTGCCACTGCATCGGTACCCGCCATTACAAGTCCCATCTCTACGGCCGTCCCGGCGTGGGGACCAAATCCCTCCATAACTTGAACAGCATCCACCACAGTAAGCCCCGGGGGTAGGGCTTTCAGGAGATCGGCCAGCACAGAGGCCAGATCAATTTCTCTATGATACTTCTTTCTGTCCTCATACCGGATGCAACCAAAAAGGTTCTTGATACCCACTGTTACAGCGGTCAAAAAATGTGTCTTGGCCTTGGGAATATTTACCAGAAGATCGGCCTCAACCAGGGCCCGAGGGAGCCGGATCTCTTTGAAAACATGACCGTCCACCGGCACCCAGACCTCGGGTTCCCCGTCCAGGTCGCACATTATCCCGCCGTTTTCCGTTACGGCCTCTTCAAAACCCGAGACGCGGTAGGCATCCCCACAGGAGCCACCCCAGGCGGGCCGCTCCCCCACAACGACCTTTTCCGCCCCATGCTCATAAAAATATCGTATCATTGCCGCCACCAACCCGGGATCCGTGAGCTCCGCCGGGGCCTGGTCATAGGGGATAGAGACCACTATGTTGGGCTTTATAAATACGATGCCGTGTGAAGGTTGAAACGCTCCTTTCTCCTCCAGTAGCGAAACCGCTTTGACCGCTCCTTCACCAG
>JABMQV010000090.1 GCA_013203065.1 Desulfobacteraceae bacterium
GCCACCTCCTGGGAACTCTATGAGGAGGCCTATTTCTACGTAAACGAACGGGCCAAGATTCCGGGCTCCCCCGACAACAGCGCAGAGGCCGTGGTAGAGGTCCTCAGAAAAGCCATGCGGACAACCGGATCTCTGGACCCGGGTTTAAAGGGCTCGCTTGAGAATATCGAAGAGATCTCCATTGAGCCTCCGCGGGAATACCGCACCGTCAAACAGGAAAAACCTGCCAATAAGGACAAAAAGGGACGTGAACTAAAGATTCGTGTCAGGGCCCCGGCCAGGATCAAACTGAGGTTGAGCAAGGTAGACCAGGATCTCTTCAAGAACCTCGAGGGGCTTCTTGGCAGCACATATTTCTCTTCCCTGCCGGGGGCAAGCTGTCTCAGCATATCGCCTCCGGTTGACAGGAAAGAGCTGGCTGCCTGCGCCATGGAATTCCTTCCCCCAACCGAACACAACCCGGTGCTCGTCTTTTATCTGAGGCCAAATGTGAAGTTTCAAGACGGGCACATCTTTGACGCCCATGATGTCAAGTTCACGTTTGAGGCGATCATGAACCCCAAGAACCTCTCGCCAAGGGTCGCCGACTATGAGCCGGTAAAAAACGTTGAAGTCATTGATCCCTTGACCGTTCGAATGGTCTACAAGAGGCTTTACTCACCGGCACTGGGCACCTGGGGCATGGGGATCCTGCCCGAACACCTCCTGAACCAAGCGGTAATTGAGAAGGAAGCCGTCCGCCTCGGAAAGGACCCAAAGACCTTCTCTCTCCGCCAGAGTTCCTTTAACAGACACCCCATCGGGTGCGGCCCCTTTGTCTTCACCAAATGGGAATCTGACCAGTTTATCACCCTTGATCGCTATGAGGACTACTGGGAAGGCCCTCCTCACTATGAGCGTTTCATGTTTCGCATAGTCCCCGATCTGCTGACCCAGGAGATGGAGTTCTACGCCGGGACCCTGGACAACTACAGTGTGCAGCCCCACCAGGTCAAGCGACTGGCCGACGACCCCAGATTCCAGAGTTTTTCCGGAACCTCTTTTGGCTACAGCTATATCGGCTATAACATGCGGCGAAAGCCCTTTGACGACCTAAGGGTCCGGAGGGCCTTGGGCATGGCCATCGACATTGGCAAGATCATTGATTATGTCCTCTATGGTCAGGGGGAACGGATAACGGGTCCCTTTGTCAAACAGACCGATTATTACAACCATCACATCAAACCCCTTCCCTATGACCCGGAGGGCGCCCTAAAACTATTGGGCGAGGCAGGCTGGAAGCGAAACAAGAGCGGATGGCTTGAGAAGGATGGGAAAAGACTCCAGTTCACCCTTATTACCAACAGCGGCAATGACATACGGAAGGCCATACTGGCCATTGCCCAGGACGCCTGGAAACAAATCGGTGTGGATGTCCGCACCGACATGCTTGAATGGTCCGTCTTTATCCAGGAGCGCGTGCACAAATTGGATTTCGATGCCCTGATCCTGGGCTGGGTCATGGGCATTGATCCGGACCTCTACCAGATATGGCATTCCAGCCAAACCCATCCCAACCAGCTCAATTTCGTGGGGTTCAAAAACAAAGAAGCCGACAACCTGATTGTCAGGATCAGGCAGGAATATGACCATAAAAGGCAGGTAGAAGATTGTCACGAGCTACATGCCATCATCGCAGAAGAGCAACCGTACACCTTTCTGTATGTGGGCAAATGGACGGCCATTCTGGACAAGCGCATTGTGATTAAAGACCTGGACGAAGACGGCAACATGCTTTACAAGAAAATCAAGCCCACCAAGACCGGAAACTATAACTTTCATTTTAACAGGTGGATAAAGATTCCGCAGATGCCCGAAATGGCACTGGATGGATAACTCGTCAGGTGGAGGCTGACAAGCCAGGCGTTATGGTGCGACCTGGAGCCTGCAACCCGAAACCCGGAACGCCCAGTTCAAGGTATTGTTTATGTTATCATTTATCGGACGGAGTATCATACAGAAAATTGTCACTCTCTTTTTTGTTTCGGTGGTTTCATTTCTGATCATCCATCTGGCCCCCGGGAAACCGAGCCAGATAGATCCGCTCAACCCCAAATTCACGCCGGAAATTTTGGAAAGATTTCGTCAGGAGTTTCATCTGGATAAGCCCCTGTATGTCCAGTACCTCCTCTTCTATAAAGGCCTCTTCACAGGGGAGACCGTATCGTGGAAAGACAATCAATCGGTGCTAAAAAAGATTTGGGAGCGCTTCTTGAACAGCCTGCCCCTTTTTATCGTAGGCACCATCCTGACCTGGACCCTTTCCTTTCCCGTGGGAATACGTTCTGCCATCTTCAGAGGGGGATTCTATGATCGGAGCGCCACTTTCATTTCCTATCTGCTGATATCCGTACCGGGGTTTTTTGTTGCCTATGTCCTGATCATCCTTGTGGTGACCCAGCTCCATGTGCCGGTCTTTGGAATGGAGACCTTCGGACTCCAGATGGCCTCCTGGCCGAGCAAGGTTATGGACCGGGTGTGGCATCTCTTACTCCCTTCTGTCTTGGGTGCAACCGGAGGGATTGCGGTGCTTTCGCGATACGTGCGAAGCCAGATGCTTGAGGTGGAAGGCCAGGACTACGTGCGGACCGCCAAGGCAAAAGGTCTTCCGCCGGATCAGGTCCATTACAAACACGCCCTCAGAAATGCTCTGCTCCCCTTTGTAACCATGTTTGGACTCATTCTGCCCGGCCTTATCGGCGGGTCGGTCATTATTGAATCCATATTTGCCTGGCCGGGAATGGGCCGAATGGCCTATGAGGCGATTCTGGCAAGAGACTATCCCGTGATCCTGACGGTCAACTTTATTTCCGCGGTGCTGGTCCTGGCCGGAACCTTTGTCTCTGATCTCCTCTATCTGGTGGTGGACCCAAGGATACGGCTTTGAGGACTGACGATTGAGAAATCATCACACCAATGACCAATAACAAGTGACCAATGATCAATGATAAACGATAAATGATAAACGATAAACGATAAATGACCACTGACCAAAAAACATTAGAAGGGCCCCTGGCCCCAAGACAGACAAGGCTCCAGCAATTCTGGCAGCTGTTTAAGAAGAACCGGCTGGCTATTCTGGGACTGGTCTTCTTTGTCCTTTTTTTTCTGACGGCACTGGCAGGCCTTTTCCTCACGTCCGGCCATGACCCGGTTTTTAACCCCGCCCTGATCCGTCTCCAGGAAAAGCTCCTTCCGCCTCTTTCCAAACCCGATCCTAACACCTTGAAGCCGGAAGAATGCCCCACCCTGGGACTTTACCTGTTCGGAACGGATAACCTGGGCCGGGATGTCTTTGCACGCATGCTGCAGGGTGCCTGGGTTTCGTTGACCGTGGGGTTTGTGGCGGTCGGCATCTCTCTGGTCGTGGGGATTTTTATGGGGGGTATCGCCGGTTATTTCGGACAAAACCACATTCGCGTGCACCATATTCTGGCTACATGTCTATTGATTGCCGGGGCAATATTTGCTGTTTTGGGACACGTCTACCCGGCAGTGCTGCTGGTGGCCGGCGTCGCCCTGTACATTTTGAGTATTCTTCCATCCAAGCTACCACGTAAGAAGGTCGCCTTGCCAGCGTGGCTGGGTGTTTTGCGCATAGGGGCCGTTTCCGTTGATACCCTGATCATGCGGATCGTTGACATCATGCTTTGTTTCCCGAGCTTTTTCCTGATACTGACGGTGGTGGCGCTGCTCCCCGCAAGTATGTACAATATCATGATCGTCATCGGTCTGACCAGCTGGATGGGTTCCACACGGTTTGTCCGTGCTGAATTCCTCTCTCTGAGGGAGCAGGATTTTGTGACCGCTGCAAAGGCACTGGGGGTACGCAACTTACGGATTATCTTTCGTCACATGATGCCCAATGCCGTGGCACCGGTCCTGGTGTCCGCAACAATCGGTATTGCCACTGCCATCCTCACTGAGGCCGGGTTGAGTTTCTTGGGTTTCGGGGTCCCACCCCCGCACGCCACCTGGGGCAATATCCTTTCAGACGGCAAACGTTTTATCTTTGATGCGCCCTGGCTGACCTTTGTTCCGGGACTTACCATTCTGGTCGTGGTCCTCTCATTTAATCTGTTCGGCGAGGGGTTGAGGGATGCCCTGAACCCCAAACTCAGGGAGAGATAGACGGCATGAAAACACCCCTCCTTTCAGTACAGGACCTGAGGGTCAATTTTATCGGAGACAATACAGTCGCTCGCGCCGTGGATGGCGTGAGCTTTGATATTTTTTCAGGAGAAACAGTCTGTCTGGTTGGGGAATCAGGATGTGGGAAAACCGTTTCAGCACTCACCATACTGGGTCTGGTCCCCATGCCGCCTGGGAAAGTGATGGGGGGAAAGATACTCTTTGAGGGCAGCAACCTACTGGAGCAGGGTGAGGAGGAGATGCAAAAGATTCGCGGCAACCGGATCGCCATGGTATTTCAGGAGCCGCTGACATCTTTGAACCCGGTCTTTACCATAGGCGACCAGATTGAAGAGGCCATAAAGGTCCATGAAGACATTGAATCCGAGATATTGAGACAACGGTCTATCCAGATCCTCAAAGATGTCGGTATCCCATCGGCTGAAACTCGCCTCCGGGATTATCCCCACCAGTTGAGCGGTGGTCAACGCCAACGGGTCTTGATCGCCATGGCCCTGGCATGCTGTCCCGATCTGGTCATCGCAGACGAACCCACAACCGCACTCGATGTGACCATACAGGCCCAAATCCTGAGCCTCTTTGAATCACTCCAGGAAAACTGGTCAATGTCCGCCCTCTACATCACCCATGACCTGGGGGTGGTCGCCAATATCGCCGATCGAGTGTATGTCATGTATGCCGGCAGTATCGCTGAACAGGGAAACACCCTCCAGATTTTTAACGAGCCCCGTCACCCTTACACACAGGGCCTACTGGCGTCTCTCCCAAGCCGTTCAAAAAGAGGGAAGAGGCTGCACAGCATACCGGGGGCCGTGCCGAATCCGGCCCACAAACCCAGCGGGTGTCCATTCCATCCCAGGTGTCAATTCACCGTCGAGAGTTGCAGAAGCGGCTTTCCGGGGGTATGTGACTATGGGGAGGGGCATCTCAGCCGCTGCCCGGTGTTGTACGAGAAATGGGGATAATCGATTTATGATTTCTTTATCTCCTTCAGAAAATGGACCTGCCGCCGCACCCCCCTCGATTGATGGGGGGAAGGATACGGTCACCCTCAAGGTCGAGGGCCTTAAGAAATATTTTCCAGTCCACAGGGGGTTTCTTCAACGGGTATCCGGGTGGGTAAAGGCCGTTGACGGTGTGGATTTCGAGGTGATGCAGGGAAAGACACTGGGGCTGGTAGGCGAAAGTGGATGTGGGAAATCTACGGTGGCACGTCTTATCCTGAGGCTCCTGGAACCCGACGGAGGAAAAGTAACTTACCAGGGTAGCGATATCAGCGAATTGTCAGAGAAAGAGATGGTGCCCCTTCGAAAAGAGATGCAGATCGTGTTCCAGGACCCCTTCGGGTCCCTCAACCCCCGCATGACCGTGGGCCAGTCCATCGAGGAGGGACTCAGGATCTTGGGCATGACCAGAACTCAACGTAGAGACCGTGTCCGCGAATTGCTTGAAATGGTGGGCATATTGGGTGATAACGCGGATCGGTATCCCCATGAGTTCAGCGGTGGTCAGCGTCAACGCATCGGTGTGGCCCGCGCCCTGAGCGTGGAGCCCTCCCTGATCATCTGCGATGAACCCATCTCGGCCCTTGACGTTTCGATCCAGGCACAGATCATCAATCTCCTCAAAGATCTCCAGGAAAAACTCGGGCTCAGCTATATCTTTATTTCACATGACCTGAATGTAGTGAGTTATCTTAGCGACACGGTCGCGGTCATGTATCTGGGGCACATCATGGAATACGCAACCGCCGATGAGCTTTTTGAGAACCCCCGCCATCCGTACACCCTGGCATTGCTCTCGGCGGTGCCCGTTGCGGAACCCGGTCATGATGTGGAGATAAAGGCACTTGGTGGCGATGTCCCAAGCCCGTTGGATCCGCCACCCGGGTGCAAATTTCAGGGCAGATGCCCTCTGGTGGAGAAACGGTGCCGGGCTGCGGAAGTTGATTTTTTTGAGGCCGGGGAGGGCCACCAGGTCCGTTGCTGGAAAGTCGCGGCGGGCTAACCCGCAATTTTCCCTTGACTTTTGATCGAAAATTCTCCAGAATTTGTCCCTACTGGGGGATCGTATAGGGGTAATACGGCGGGTTCTGGTCCCGTTGACCGA
>JABMQV010000749.1 GCA_013203065.1 Desulfobacteraceae bacterium
ACACAGGAGGGTGTTGACAAGGAAAGAGGTCCTGCAACTATATGATATTGCAGGACCTCTCAAAAATACTTTGGCGGAAGTGCATGCGAATCGAACGCACCTACCGAGGGTTTAGCCCGGTACACCGGATTTGAAGTCCGGGCGCCCCACCAGTGAGCTTTCCACTTCCGCGCCAAATAGATGAAATGCAAGGCCTAATCTAGGCAAGAAACCAAAGATTGTCAATGACTCGGCGAATCGCAATACCGGCCGACGGATGTCAGTCTACGCCTCCATCTATAGAGGGACTCTTATTTCTAAGCGGTATTCTTGCGGCAGGCGCCCGTTGCCCCTAACCTGATAAATGCTCAATGATGATGTTTAGGATCCTTCGGATAGGTTCCGCTGCACCCCAGAGGAGCTGATCCCCCACAGTGAATGCAGTCACATATTCAGGGCCCATGAGCATTTTTCGTAACCTGCCGACAGGAACAGTCAGGGTACCGTTTACCGCGGCCGGGGTCAAGTGCTGAAGGGTCGACTCCTTGTCATTAGAGACCAGCTGCACCCACCGATTACCGTTCTTGAGCATATCAGAGACTTCGTCAATGGGTACATCCGTACCCAGTTTAATGGTGAGGCCCTGACTGTGACAACGCATGGCGCCCACACGGACACAAACCCCGTCCACAGGAATCGGGGTTTGGGTCTGCAGAATCCTATTCGATTCAGCGTATCCCTTCCATTCCTCTCTGGTCTGGCCGGAGTCCATTGGCGAATCGATCCACGGAATAAGGCTTCCTGCAAGGGGAGCCCCAAAGTTTTCAGTGGGGAAGGTGTTGCTTCTAAGGTTCTGTGTTACCACCTCGTCAATGGCAATGGCCGTGGATGCGGGATCATCCAATAAGGCCCTGGACACACTGCCAAGCACATCCATCTGTGCGATCAGCTCTTTCATGTTCTTTGCACCCGCGCCCGAGGCGGCCTGATAGGTCATGGAAGAGATCCATTCAACATGGCCAGAGGCAAGGAGACCTGACAGGGCCATCAGCATTAGACTGACCGTGCAGTTGCCCCCCACATAGGTCTTGATATCCGAAGATAGACCGGAGTCGATTACGGATCTGTTAACAGGGTCCAGAACGATGATGCTGTCATCTTCCATGCGCAGGGCCGAGGCCGAGTCTATCCAGTAACCCTTCCAGCCAAGCTGGCGGATTTCGGGGAATATTTTCTTGGTGTAGTCCCCGCCCTGGCAGGTGACGATTATATCCATGGAAGAGAGCAACTCCACGTCATATGCATCCTTCAGGGGAGGAATCTCCAGACCCACGTCCGGGCCCTCGCCACCCACATTGGATGTGGTGAAGAACAGGGGCTCGAACCCTTTAAAATCGCCCTCTTCCCTCATTCGTCCCATGAGGACTGATCCAACCATCCCCCGCCATCCCACAAAACCGATTCGCAACATGATACGCCCTCGCTTATACTCTTGAGGTTTCTAAACCTGACCTTTTAAATTACTACCATTACCCGGTTACTTCAAGAAAAAATTTACATTCCCACCATGGCTCCCAGGGCCTCGGAGACCGACTCGTGAATGACAAGATCGGCCTGAGGATCAAGAGGCGTTTCGTCCCGGTTTATGATGATGAGCTTTGACTCGCCGTGACAGGCCTGCTGCGGAATCGAGGCCGCAGGGTAGACCACCAGTGACGATCCGAGGACCATACAGAGGTCGCACTCCCGAGCGTACCCCAAGGCCCTTGCCATCTTGTCCTCGGGCATGGCCTGACCAAAAGAGATGGTATCCGGCTTTAGAATGCCTGAGCAGTCGTCGCAATAGGGGATCGTTACACCGCTATTCAGGCGCTCCTGAATCTCATCCCTCCCGTACTTCTTTCCACAGCTCAGGCAGGAGACGGAAAATGCCGTGCCGTGTATCTCAATGATTTTTTCAGGCGAGTTGCCTGCCCTGTGATGGAGGTGATCGATGTTCTGGGTCACGATGGCCAAGAGCTTACCGGTGTCCTCCAGGGCCTTGAGGGCCAGATGTGCGCCATTGGGGACCGCATCCCTGAGGATTTCATAAAACTCCGTGCTCATCACCCAATATTTTTCCCGCGCCTTTTCATCAGAGACAATCCTTTGAAAATAAAATTCTGAGGGATCATACTTGTCCCAAACCCCACCGGGGCTCCTGAAGTCAGGGATGCCGGATTCAGTACTCAGACCGGCGCCTGTAAATACCAATATCTTCCGGGCCTCCCTTATCATCTCCCTGCCCTTTGCAATCAATTCACTCATGGTTTCTCTCCTTTTGGCGTCGCTTCTCAATAAGTTCAGGTAGATAACGGGGGATTTTGGATTCATTCCGTAGGACAAGATCACCCCATGTCCCTATAACCGTCGATACGCATGATGTTTTTCGCCCGTATTTTGGTAGATGGAAGGGTTCTTCTATAGCAGAATACAAGGCCAAAATCAAGCAAAAAGAGATTATATTGCAAATTATTTCAAATAGTTAAAAGGTGTAACCATGTCGGACTTCTCTGTGTTGTTCCTTGACATCCAGAGAGTTCGTCAAATAGAATCCCAGCATTATGACCCTATCTTTGCTGGATAAAGAAAACACCGGTTTGATTGTCCTTGATGTACAGGAGAGGCTTATGGAGGTCATGGGTCAAAATGAGCGGACCCTTGACAATATTACCAAGTTACTCCATCTATCAAGGCTATTTGACTTACCCCTGATCCTCACAGAACAATACCCCAGGTGGCTAGGCTCCACCGTTCCTGAAATAAGACAATCGTTGTCCGTTTACGAACCCATAGAAAAGATGGATTTCAACTGTTGTAATGTTGGCTCTTTCAACAGCCGCCTGGAATCAACGGGGGTGAAAAGCCTAATGCTTGTGGGTGTTGAAACGCACATCTGTATCTTCCAGACCTGTTTCTCCCTCCTCAAGAGAGGTTATGAAGTTCACGTGCCTCAGGATGCTGTGGATTCAAGGACGCGCGAAAACTGGACTGTAGGATTGGGGCTTATGCGGGATTCGGGGGCCGTCATTACCTCAACAGAGACAGTCGTGTATCAAATACTGGAAAGGGTTGGCTCAAAAAAATTCAAGGAAATGCTAAAGATCATCAAATAACCGGAAACACAACAAAGGAGGAATGCAGTTCAATGGATTATGAACCTATCAAGAAGGTTGAAGCCAACAGGATGCCGGTGA
>JABMQV010000750.1 GCA_013203065.1 Desulfobacteraceae bacterium
TCGTTGTCACCCAGACCGCACAATCCGGTGTACCCTTGGAGCCCATGGCGTCATAGGCATAAGAGACCATGTCGATCTTGGCCTCGGTAAAGTTCTCCGGGCCGACAATGTCCGTCAGTTCATTTTTTATTTTTTTGTCCAGCATGGCAGCAACCCTCGAAAATTGAATTTCGTCACCGAGCCTTTCCCGGATAGTGGGCAAGTGGCCGGGCAACGGTGTCAGACCTACCACCAGGACAATGGGCTGTCAAGTGGTCAGGCCACCAGACGAATCCTGTCTTTAGTCGATTTAGGGGAGTTCACTCGCCACGCTGGGTGGACTTGGGTGGCCTGTCGATTTTCTGTTGTCTTTAATGACGGGAGTTTCAATCCTTGTCTGGAAGAAGGTGCTCTAAGTGAGGAAAATCATCTTTCATATGGGGAATCCACATGGACCTGGCAAATGTCTTGTCAAACTCAGGCGACACGGTCAGTTCGATATATTCCACTTTTCTGGCGAACTCATCGGCCTCTTTTCTCTTATCCCCGTTGAGGAGGGCCATGCGCGCGCCGTCGCCGGCGGCATTACCAACAGAATAGACATTTTTCGGATCGCAGTCAGGAAACATCCCCAATATGGCTGCCGATTGCTTGTCTATATAGCTTCCAAAGGCACCGGCCAGGATGACCTTATCCACTTTATCCACACCCAGGGTTTCCATCAGAATCTTGCTTCCCGCATACATGGCGCCTTTACCCAACTGTATAGCCCGTATATCGTCCTGGCAGACGACGATGTCCTGACCGATGGAGGTCTCTTTTGCCCAGGCGATGACGTATTCCATCTGGCCATCGGTCTCTCGCAGACGTGGGTGGGAGATGTCCTCTCCGAAATATCCTGTCTTGTCAATAATCCCCGCCAGGAAAAGCTGCGGTAGGGCATCTATTATCCCGGAACCGCAGATCCCCTTGGCCCCTATCGCTTCAGTAATTTCAGTATTCCATCTCTCTTCATCGATAACCTTAAAACGGACATCCTTTGTGACAGGATCAATCTCCACCTTTTCAATGGCGCCGGGGGCGGCGCGCATGCCAAACTTGAGTTCGGCACCCTCAAAAGCGGGTCCTGTGGCACAGGATGCGGAAATAAGCCTCTCCCGGTTGCCCAGGATCAGCTCGCCATTGGTTCCAATATCAATGATCAATTCTATGCTATCCTGCTTGTAGGGGGCCTCGGCAATAAGCACTCCCACATTGTCGGCCCCCACAAAACCCGCCTCAATGGGAAGTATATGGACGTATGCCCCCGGGGATATCCTTAGGCCCAGACCACGGGCGTCATCGATTTCCGAGATTTCTTTTTGTGCATAAATGCCGCAGTGTAGACAGCGCTGAGCTTCCTCAACAGCCGTTTGTTTCTCAAAACCTAACTCAACTTCTGCAGATCTGGACCGTTTGTCCGGTTCAAGCACGGGCACAGGCTTTCTTGCCTCCGTCTCCACACCCTCCTTTGGTATCTCTTCAATGCGTGTGAGGGGGACGGGTCTGGACTCCTTGAGGTCCATCCCCGCCAGGTAAAGCTCAATGGATATGGCTGCTTCCTTTCCGGCTGAAACAGCCCCGATGACATCAGCCGGGCCGGAAACCACATCACCACCGGCAAAGACGCCTTTCACGTTCGTCTCCAGGGTGGTCTCATCTGTCTTTATGGTGCCGGAGGGCGTCTTATCCAGTTCGGAAAAATCTCCCTCATCGGGTTTCTGGCCGATAGCAATGATGACTGTATCGGCTGGAACGGTGGGCGCATAACCTTCGCCAAATTGAGGAGAGAACCCGCCTTGGGAATTCATCACAGAGACACAATTGACAGTCTCAAGACCCGTGATTTTATCCTTACCGGTCAAGATCTTTTTTATCCCCAGGGAAGCATGCACCCTAACCCCTTCTTCCTCGGCCTGGGCAATCTCCGGATCCTGTGCCGGCATTCTGTCTTTGGAGGCAAGATCTCTGGATTCCAGACAAACGAGATTAACTTCTTTGACACCGAGTCGCAAAGAGAGCCTGGCCGCATCAACGGCCACGCTCCCGCCGCCAATAACCGCCACCTTGCTGCCCAACACCACCTTTTTCCCTGAATTTACCTTGTTAAGGAAATCAAGGGCATAGATGACCCCTTTTGCGTCTTCCCCTGGGATATGAAGCTTCTGGCTATTCCAGGCGCCCGTGCCTATGAAGATCGCCTTGTATCCCTGATTGAAGACATCTTTCACGGTTTTCACCGGGGTATGGGTCTTGATCTCTCCCCCCAGTTCTTCAATGTAGCTGATTTCACTGTCCAGTATCTGTTTGGGCAGTCTGTACTCCGGTATACCATAACGCATCATGCCCCCGCACTCAGCGGCAGCTTCAAAGACGGTAACCGGGTATCCGTTTTTGATCAGTTCAAAGGCACAGGAAAGCCCCGAGGGTCCGGAACCGATGACGGCTACCCTGTCTTCTTTGGTTTTTTCAACGGGTGCTGGTTTGCCTCTCCTTTCCGTGAGCGCCTGATCGGCTATGAAACGGTGTAGAGACCGGATGGAAACGGGTTCGTCAACATCCCCCCTTTCACATTTCATCTCGCAGGGGTGAGTGCACACACGCCCAAGAACCCCGGCAAAGGGAATTGCCATTCTCACCACTTCGAGGGCCTCCGTAAACTTACCCTGGGCAATGAGATACAGAAAGTCCTGCCCATTGACCCCGGCAGGGCATCCA
>JABMQV010000751.1 GCA_013203065.1 Desulfobacteraceae bacterium
TCCCAGGTTTGCCTGGATTCGACCCTGGAGATGGCCCGGGCCTCACGGCAAGCCATAGAAAGGTGCGTATCAACAGGTTACGGACGGAAAAACGTCCCCTTCAGCCAGGAAACAAAGACAGAGATCGGATGCCATGCCAAGGGCTGTTTTCAGTATTATCCGTTCGCCATGACAGGAGGCGTGGTGGCCCATAACCCCTATCTGGTGAAGATGGTGAAAGAAATTGTCAAACATGAGATTCTGGTACCTGAATACCCGCAATTGACCGGTGCCGTGGGCGCCGCTCTTCTCGCCATAGAGGATGGGAAGTAGCTGTAACATCTCAAAAAGCATTCACCCCCCCGTGTTTTTGAGAGGCTACAAATAGCCCTTGTCAAGGTTGCAAATGGAGGTTGACTAAATGGCTATAAGTAAGTGGATGCATATGGGCACGGCCCTAAAGATGAATGCCATCAATTATCCGGATAAACTGGGATGGCAGGACAAATCACAGGAATTCACCTTTAAACAATGGAACGAGCGCTCTTGCCGTCTGGCCAACGGCCTGAAGCGACTGGGCGTTGGGTATGGGGATACCTTTGCGGTGATTGCCTATAACCGAGGTGAGTGGCTGGACATATACGCTTCTTGCGCCAAGGGGGGGCAAACGGTTGTTCCCATCATGTTTAGACTCGCTGGACCTGAAATCGAGTACATCGTAAACCACTCCGAATGCAAAGGGCTCATTGTGGAGGCCCCTTTTGTTGAACTGATCGACAGCATAAAAGAAAAGCTCCCGGTTGCCAAGGATGCTTACGTCTACCTGGGAGACGATCCCGTACCCGACGGGTATGTGGGATATGAAGATCTCCTGGCCAGTTCTTTCCCTGAAGAACCGGACGTCCTGGTGGACGCCGCCGATATCTGGACCATCATGTACACCTCAGGGACAACCGGGCGGCCCAAAGGGGTGATGAGGACCCACCAAAGTAACTTAGCCCAGTACTATCTTAACAATATCAACATGGGCGTTCGACCCACTGACAAGGTTATGCTGGTCATGCCCATGTGCCATGTGAATTCAATATTCTACTCATTCCCTTATACCCTGCTAACGGCGCCGGTGTTTGTTTACAACATGGTCAGCTTTGATCCTGAGGATCTGCTGAGGACCATTGAAAAATACAAGATCACCTTCACCTCCCTGGTCCCCACCCACTACATCATGATGTTGGCCCTGCCCGAGGATGTCAAAAATAACGTGGATGTATCTTCCATCCGCCAGTTGCTTGTCTCCTCTGCCCCTGCCAGAAAAGATCTGAAGCTGGCAATTATGGACTATTTCAAGAACGCCGAACTGTGGGAGGCATACGGTAGTACCGAGGGTGGGCTTATAACCCTGCTCAGGCCGGAGGATCAATTCAAGAAACTCGGTTCCATCGGTAAAGAGATCTTTGGGACCGATCGTATCAGGGTTCTGGATGAAAACAGAAATGAAGTACCTGACGGACAAGTCGGGGAGCTGTTCTATCGGACCCCGATGCTTTTCAAGGAATACCTGAAAGAGCCGGAAAAGACAAAGGAGGCCTTTGATAATGGCTGGTCTTCTGCCGGTGATATGGTGGTGCGAGATGAAGACGGCTACTACACCCTGGTTGACAGAAAGGCCAATATGATTATCACGGGCGGAGAAAATGTCTACCCGTCTGAGGTGGAGAATGTGGTGGGTGCCCATGAGGCTGTAAGAGACATCGCAGTTATTGGAATTCCTGACGATAAATGGGGGGAATCTATCAAGGCCGTTGTGGTCCTGCATGAAGGGTATGAACCGGGGGAGGAACTGGCCAAAGGAATCATCGACTTCTCCCGTGGCAAATTGGCCGGGTATAAGCGACCAAAGTCACTCGATTTTATTGATGACCAAGAGATGCCAAGGACCCCCACAGGGAAGATACTTCATCGTCTCCTGAGGGAGAAGTACGGCAAGTGGAGTGAAACATAATAAGGGACTCGACCGCTAACCTAGTGTCTGAACGAAAACTGTCTTTTTCACCCATATCTGCGTCAGA
>JABMQV010000752.1 GCA_013203065.1 Desulfobacteraceae bacterium
CATGGTGAATACGCCCGGTAAGATTGACTTTGAGGAGCGAATTCTGAAGGAGCCCTCTGCCGACCAGGTCCTCATAAAGACCCGAGCGGTATCCATCTGCGGAAGCGATCTTCATACCTTTAAGGGAGAACACCCTTTTGCCCACTTACCGGCAGCTCTGGGGCATGAACTTTCAGGAGAGGTGGTCGCGGTGGGAGAGTCGGTAAGACGACTCAAGGTCGGGGACCGGGTGGCACTGGAGCCGGTCATCCCTTGCGGACACTGCGTGTTCTGTCAGAAAGGGACCTACAATCTGTGCGCAAACCTCAGTTTTCACCACCGACAAGGTCAGGGGGCTTTTACGCCTTTTTTTGTTGTTGATGAAAAATGGCTCCATAAACTCCCTAAATCTATTTCTTTTGAAGAAGGCGCCTTATTGGAACCTCTGGCCGTGGCCGTCCACGCCGTTCAGAAAGCCCCTATTACCCTGGGCAGTACCGTTGCCATATTTGGCGCGGGGGCTGTGGGGCTTATGATCCTTGTGCTTTCGAGACTTGCCGGTGCAGAGGATATCATCACGGTGGATGTCCAGGAGTTTCGGTTGATGGCAGCACGGGAGATGGGGGCGTCTTTTGCCCTCGCTAACCAGAGCGAAAAGACGGTGGAAGATATCGTACATATGGCAGATGGCCTCGGCATAGATGTGGCGTTTGAAGTCGCGGGAAAGCAGATGACAGTTGTGCAGTCGCTTCAGGTGTTAAGGAAGGGGGGGCACGCCATCCTTGTGGGCCTCAACCCGGAACCTGAGATCACGATTCCATCCAATATTTTCGTTCAAAAGGAAATATCCCTGAGTGGCTCCCAGGGGTATTGCTGGGATTTCCAGACGGCACTTAAACTCGTGGAAGGTGGGAGCATTGATCTGTCCCGTTTTATTTCCCACAGGGTATCTTTTGATTCCCTGCAGGAGGGATTCGACCTCCTGACACGTCCAGAAGGCCGGGCCAATAAGGTTGTCGTCTTGTTTGAATGATGCGTTTCCTTTCAGCAGTTTCAGACCGTGAGGACGACGACCCTCAACACGTGTGGGAACCCTAGGAAACAAAGTTCACTTGATCTATCAAACTCTGTCTTAGAGCTTTTAGGAGACGTCATATGAGCAAATATGAAACCAATGTTGACTTCATGCAACTTCCAGAAAACGCACGGTCCCGGGCACTGCTCAAGGGAATGGGGTATACGACCAGAGAACTGAAACAACCAAGGATCGGGGTAGCCAACTCATGGGGAGAGACGAGCCCTGGGCATTTTCATCTTCGAGCACTGGGGGAAGCGGTCAAGGTTGGAATCTGGCAGGCTGGCGGGACACCCTTCGAGTTCAACAGCTTTGGGATGTGTCCCATGGATATCGGGAAACACGGCATCCGCTACGATACCCCCACAAGAGATATTGTGGCAGCTGAGATAGAGGCCGCTACCCATCTGCACATGTTCGATGGCCTCGTGATGATATCTTCCTGCGACAAGAATGTTCCAGCTAATCTACTTGCCGCGTGTCGTCTGGATATCCCGGTTATTGTTCTCACCGGTGGGCCCATGCTGGCGGGCCGGCATGAGGGCCAGGATACGGACACGACCATTTTAGATGCTGCCTGTTGGGCCTATGGTGTGGGAAAAACCCCTTTGTCTTTGGAGGAGATGGATCAGCTTGAAGATACGGTCTGCCCCGGGCCCGGTGCCTGTGCGCTCCTGGGCACCGCCAATACCATGCAATGCCTGACCGAGGCCCTGGGATTATCCCTTCCGGGCGTTTCCACCACACCTGCGGTTTCCTCGAAAAAACTTCGACAGGCAAAAGAGACAGGGTATCAGATAATGGAACTGATAAAGGCCGGCATTACCTCCTCAGACATAATTACCAAGGAGAGCCTCACAAATGCAATACGGGTGTTGCACGCCATTGGCGGATCAACCAATGCCATCATTCATTTACTGGCAATGGCCTACGAGATGAGGCTGGATGATGACATTAGTCTTGACTTCATCGAACGTATGGGGCAGGAAACACCGTGCATTGCGGACGTCCGACCCAGCGGCCCCTACACGGTTTCCGACTTTGATGAGGCCGGCGGTGTTCAGACACTCATGAAAAGGCTTGAAAAGCTCCTGCACAATGACGTAATGACGGTTACCGGCCACCTCCTTGAAAAAAATCTTTCCCACATACACTTACTGCCATCACCGGTGATAAGGCCCCTTGAAGACCCGGTTTCAAGAGAAGGCCTTGCTGTTTTAACCGGAAATCTGGCGAAATCCGCCGTTGTTCGTCCCACAGTGATCGTAGACAAAATGAAGCAGCATCGTGGCCCGGCACGGGTGTTCAACGGTCAGGAGGAGGCCCTGACGGCCCTGCGGGAACAAAAGGTTCAGTCCGGAGATGTGGTGGTTGTCCGCTATGAGGGGCCCAGAGGGGGACCTGGGCTGACCGAGGTCTTTAAAGTCATTGGCTTTATGCGGGGGCTGGGGCTCGAAGCAACGTGCGCCCTCGTGACAGACGGAAAGATCTCAGGGTTTGCCAAGGGCCCTTTTATCTGCCAGGTGTCCCCTGAGGCAGCACTGGGAGGCCCCATCGCCATCATAAAGGATGGCGACATCATAGAAATAGACGTTCCCAACCGAAAACTGAATCTTCTTATTCCTCAAGAGGAATTGGAAGATCGTCTCCGGAGCTGGAAACCGCCGCCACCCAGGGTATCGGATGGTTTTCTCACGATTTATGCACGGCTCGCCAACCCGGCTGAAAAGGGGGCGGGGATTAATCTGCGACTTGACGGACCCTGAGGTCTCTTCACACCTATGCTTCAGAGTAAGGCCGAAGGCGCATGCATAAATCTTAAAAAGGAGTATGATCAAATGCCCGAGAAGGTTTCCATTGTTCCCTGTCCTGATGATGATCCCATTTCTCTTACAGGCGCCGTGGCCCATGCCTTGGCGTTGCTGGGCTCCCCCCTTTCCCGCATTCGCCCGGGGGATCACGTGCTTATAAAGCCCAACATCACGGCACAAGACATTTCCTGGCGCCAAGGGGTGGTCACAAACCCAAATCTTATCAGGGCCCTCATCGAGCTGGTCCGTCAGCAAAACCCTAAGGAGATACTGGTGGCCGAGGCCATTCCCTTTGGACTTGATGTCAAGGAGGCCTTTTCCTTCCTGGGCTACGACGCCATCGCCCGAGAGACGGGCGCCAGGCTTGTTGACCTCTATGATGAAGCGTTTGTTCGCCTGCCTATTCGCAATGGGAAACTGCACCCGTCCATGGAAATTTCCAGGACAGTTCTCGAGGTTGACTACCTTATCGTCGTCCCAGTCTTGAAAACCCATGTGGCAACGGAGATCTCGGTGTGTATGAAATGCCTGATGGGGATACTCTCTGTGGAACAGAAAAAGAAATTTCACTTCTCCGGTCTGTGCCAATCCATTATCGAGCTTAGTTCTGAGGTTCGTCCTGACCTCCTTGTTGTGGATGGAATCGTCGCGGGTGAGGGAAACGGCC
>JABMQV010000753.1 GCA_013203065.1 Desulfobacteraceae bacterium
CTTGCAACTTGAATTCACCTGTTTTTGATAAAAGCATGTAGTCATCAGAGATTGTGTTTGACTTTTCGGGTTTCTCGTTTGAGGTTGGCGTTCGGATTCACGTTGGAGCTGCTCGGATTAGGGAGGTGGACATGCTATTTGAAAAAATCATACTCCAGTCGGCAGGATCGTTATCCGTGGCAATTTTGGCCCTGCTCATGTTGATCGTGCAGGCCGTATTCTTCTTAAGGAAACCTCAATTCACATGGTACGGCTGGAGTGCGGCCGCCTCGTTTTCGGCCATGCTTTACGCGATCGGCATCTTCTTTGAATATAATACGCCGCCCGGATCTCTCAACCGATTTGCAGGTCTTTTGGAGTATACTGCCATTATCTGTCTGATCCAATGTCTGTATGGACTCACTTTTTCATATCTTGGAATTGAAAGCAAACGATATCATCCCATAGCCGGTGTCTGCCACGGCCTTATTTTAATCCTTTTGTGGTCCACCGATTATATTGTTGCTGACAGATTCATCTCCCGGGACTTCATCGGATTAGAGGCCCCCTATATTGAACCGGCCCTGGGACCTCTCGGTCCGGTGTTTATTCTTTATGCGGTCCTGGCCAGCGTCATAGCGATCATCCTGTGGTTGAGACACAAGGGAACCGACCCGAGACACCGGAACGCTTATCTGGTGGGGATGGGCTTCTGGGTCGTGCTGGGGGTCTATGACGGCCTGGCCTCCCTGGGGGTTCCGAGTCTTCAATACTTCATGGAATACGGATTCCTGGGATTCTCTATTGCCATTCTCTGGGTCGTCTTCGACGACTTTTTGGAAGTAGCGGCGGAAGATAAATACCGTGTGATTACTGAATCCGCAAACGATTGCATCCTGGTGGTCCAAGATGGAAAAATGGTTTTCGGGAATCAGGCATGCATCACCGTACTGGGTCGGCCTTTAGAGAATTCGGCAGCCAGGGATTTTGTTGATATTGTGGCGCCTGAAGACAGGAAAACGGTCCTGGAAAACTACAAAACACTCCTCAGCTGCGGCAATGTCCCTGACCCGCATACGGTTCGCATACTGAAAGCAGACGGCGTAGAGGGATTTGTAGAAATAGGTGCAAGCATGATTAAATACAGGAACAGGCCCGCCGTCCTTGCTATCATGCGGGATATGACGGAACGAAAACGGGAAGAAGAGGCACGCCTGGAGAATGAAAAAAAATTGGCCAGACTAAAGAAGATGGAATCCCTGGGTCTTATGGCCGGTGGTGTTGCTCATGATTTGAATAATGTCCTCTTCGGGATGGTAAGCTATCCGAGATTGATTCTATCAGACCTCCCTAAAGACAGCAAACTCATAAAACCTGTCAAGGCGATCGAGGCATCCGGTAAAATGGCAGCGGCTATCGTCCAGGACCTATTAACCGTGGCCAGGGGAGTGGCCATAACACAAGCGCCAATGAACCTGAATGACGTGATCAAAGAGTATTTGGAATCTCCCGAGTATAACAAACTCTTAGAGTTTCATCCGACGATTACGGTCGATACCGACCTGGATGCCGATTTATCCAATATGAGGGGTTCTCAGGTCCACATCAGGAATGTTGTTATGAACCTGGTATCCAATGCCTCGGAAGCGATTGAGGGGAGTGGACATGTGACCCTATCGACAGTAAACCGCTATGTAGATAAACCTATGAGAAATTTTGATGACATAAACAGAGGTGAATATGTGGTCCTTGAGGTAGCAGATGATGGTCCGGGGATACCATCAAAGGATCTTGATCAGATTTTTGAACCTTTCTATACAAAGAAGGTCATGGGTCGGAGCGGTACCGGTTTAGGCCTGGCGCTCGCATGGAATGTCATCCATGATCACGATGGGTATATAGACGTAAAAAGTGACCATAGCGGCACCACGTTCAAGCTCTATTTTCCGATAACCAGGGATGCTTTGTCGGAAAAAACATTGTCTGTACCCATTGAAAATTTATCCGGAAACAGAGAGTTGATCCTGGTCGTTGATGATGTGAAAAGCCAAAGGGAAATAGTCTGTAGTATGCTGGAAAACTTGCAGTATAACGCGAAAGCCGTTTCAAGCGGAGAGGCGGCAATTGAATATTTAAGGGAGCATACCGTAGATCTGGTATTGCTTGATATGATTATGGACCCGGGAATAAATGGACGTCAGACATACGAGAAAATCATAGAGATTCATCCCGGCCAGAATGTCGTCATTATGAGTGGGCACACTAAAACAGATGATGTGAGGGAAACCCAGAGAATGGGCGCAGGTCAATACATAAAAAAGCCCGTAACATTGGAAAAGTTTGGGCTTATTGTGAAAGAAGCGTTGGCTGGGGCTGGACAAGGTAAGTGATTGAAATAAAGATGAAAGGCTTGGAGACGGCAGCATCTGGACACGAAGAGGAACTCCTGAGTATCTTAGCAGAGTTCCCTAAAAAACCAAGATCTTGAAGGCCAAATATTAGAACCACGGATTACACTGATAGCACGGATTATGAAACAAAGGGTAGGAACCTCGAATCAGACGAATAGCACTAAGGAAAAACCCCCGGGAGATTCCGGTTCACCTTGCAGGTCATAGGCTTGCCCTTCCTTATGGAGGCGAAGCAGGTCATACACTCCTCACAAG
>JABMQV010000754.1 GCA_013203065.1 Desulfobacteraceae bacterium
ACATTATGGATTCTACGACATCCTCAGGTTTGCTGTACCCTGCACCCCCCATCACTTCAAGATCGGGAAAGCGCTGTTTGAAAAACGTCAAGGCTCGTTGTCCCAAGAATTTGACCCAAGGGCCAAGGACACCGCCAACCGGATTCACTTCAGGGTCCATCCCGGGCCAGCTTCCTTTACCACCATTGTAAATGTCGGGAGGCTGGATAGCTATCATTGAGTGAGTGGCAATTACAGCTTGAGCACCTGCCTCCATTGCTGTCTTGGCCATTACCAAGATACCGGGATAACCAGCTTCAGGAGTTAATTTTACAATCAGCGGCAACTTCAGCGAACCATTCAGCGCTTCAATTATTGGCCCGGCAATGGATGGCTCGACACCCACGCTGGCACCCATTTGCATCCTCTCCGCAGCGTCTAAAGGTAGACCAGTAACTGCTTCCGCCTCAAGTGGACATCCCAAATTCAATTCAATCATATCGGCGCCAGCGTCCTGTAATTTTTTGGCACTTTCTATCCAAACCTTCGGATCAGGGCCCTCCAAAGCCCCTCCAATCAGAGCTACATCACTAGGAATTACCTTTCGCACAGCCTTAAGAAGCTTAACGCCTACTTTAATGTTCATATTAATGGAAGGAAAGCACGTGAACATATATCCCTCAGGGCTATATTTCCACCAACGGCCATCTCGACCACCGGCGCGATCAGGGGCGGACCCCGCAATAGTCTTGATAGGATCTCTTTCGGGTACCAATGTTGTAGCACTCGGCATAGTGATAAAGCCGGCACCGGCCTCAATCATCTGAACAAGTAAATCAACATATTCATCTAGTGGGCCATTCGGGTAATACAACTTCTCCTGATTAACAGAAGCATAACCTATCGGGGATTTTATCCTTTTACCGCAAAACATCGTCGAAATGTCAACCTGTTCAATCTCTGGCATAGAAATTCCCTCCTTTCCTTACGATTTATTCAATATTTGGGCTTTCAATAAAGATGGCGCTAAGGTGCTTACGGCGCACTTTTGCGCGAACGCTTGTAAACCAAAAAACGAAAACAAAAAGTTCCCAAAGGACTGTGAAACTAAGAGTTTTTAGTAAGTGATTTATAAAGTAAAAGAGAAGGACAAAAAATGCTTATTTGAGTTATGTTAACTGGCCTGAACAAGCTAAATACAAAAGCAAGGTATGTTACCGTTTCGCTAGAATAGTTGGATTCTTTTCATGCAAAAGTCAAGAGCTGATATTCTCTCCCTTTGAGGAAGCATGTCAAATAAAAGAAATCCTGGTTAAAATAGGCTGTTAGTGAAATAAATTGAACCAAAATTTAAGCAAAAAGTGTGGAACCATTTCACATAACGCTTTATCTTTGTCAAGCCTAAAGCGCAAGTGAAAAAAATGGGATTTTGACGTGAGTAGTGCTCTTTCCTATGGGAATTGTCTTTCATTAGCCTCATTAATCATATCTGTCCTAGCCCTTTTTCAATACCTCTTCAATCGGAAAACCTGGATTGCCCATAAGTTACAGGAAATATTCTGTAAGAACTTCGTCCTTCGCCGTCGGCTGCTGCCAATTCCGGTTCGGTAGCACGGGACTCATGGAAACATGGGGACGTTTATGATTTTATGCCATTCAGGATTTGAGAAGCTTACGCCGGCAAAATTTGAGTCTTAAGTTGAGAAAAGCATAAAATCATAGATGTCCCCATGTATTGAAGATTAAATTTCGATTTAGCCTTCTCAATCTCTTCATGTAATCGTTCGAGAACCCTCGCAGCAATACTTATAAACCGCATCTTTTTCCCGTCACTGAATCCCAGTTTCCATTTGTTTTGACTCAGTTCGAATGCCATGTGCAATACAGCCCTTTTTGTGGTATCATTCTTACTTGCGGTTCCTTTGGTCTTTTCCATCTCAAACCTCCTTTGGTTGGTATTTGATATTCGGTGTTAATATATCACAAAAGGCTGACTAGGGAACCCTTCATAATATCTATAACTCAGCACATATCAAGAGTTAAAATTATTATGATACCACTAACATAGCCAGAAGAGCCAAATTTTCGAGGTCATCAAAGACGCACTCATCTCTGTCATCAATTTAAGAGCTGATTCTCCGTTCGGGGCAATGCGCTTTGTCGATTCACATCTTAAGGAGATAGTAGAATTGACTGTTTACATGTCCAGAAACGTGGGGTAAATTTATTTGTTTATGGGAACCTGCAGGATTTGCCAGAAAAAATCGTCGCTGATTTCCAGAGAACTCGGGTTGTGCCTGGATTGCATCCGCTGGCAGCCGGAAGAAGCCTGTGAAATCGGTCTTGCGGTTCACGCGCGGATTCGGTGCGAATGGGGGCTTCCGGCAGAGGCGCCCAGGCATACTGAAGGGATCGCGTGTGATCTGTGTGTGAACAGTTGCCACTTAGGGGAAGGGGGCTGGGGCTTTTGCGGGCTGCGTAAAAATGCTCTGGGCAAAGTGGAAGGGGTTTCCGCCACCAAAGGCAAACTGTCATGGTACCACGATCCGCTGCCCACCAACTGCGTGGGCGACTGGGTCTGCCCTGGTGGAAGCGGGTGTGGTTACCCAGCGTATTCCTACAGCGAAGGTGCGGAACACGGCTATAACAACCTCGCGGTTTTTCCTCACGCCTGCACGTTTCACTGCCTCTTTTGCCAGAACTGGCATTTCCGGTACCACACATTCGACGACAGGTACGAACCGATTGAAAGCCTGGTGCGGGCCGTGAACAAGAGGACCGCCTGCATCTGCTATTTCGGCGGGGATCCGTCACCCCAGTTGCCGTATTTGTTGCATGCATCCCGCATGGTACGAGAAAGGAATGAAGGCCGAATCTTGAGAATCTGTTGGGAAACCAACGGCGCCATGTCGAAAAGGCTGATCGAGGATGTAGCGGATTCCGCCTTAGTGAGCGGCGGCTGCATAAAATTCGATCTAAAAGCCTGGAACGAAACCCTTCACATGGCGCTGACCGGCGTTACCAACCGCCGAACCTTGGAGAACTTCGCGCGGCTCGCAAAACGGATCCCCTCACGGCCGGAGCCACCTCTTCTGATCGCAAGCACGTTGATGGTGCCCGGCTACATCGACGCCATAGAAGTCGGACGCATCGCCGAGTTCATCGAATCAGTGAATCCCGAGATTCCTTACAGCCTGCTGGCGTTTCATCCCGAATACAAGATGACTGACTTACCCGCGACTTCTCAGAAACAGGCCCAGGAGTGCCTGGACGCCGCCAGTCAGGCCGGTTTGAGGCGGGTGAGGGTGGGCAACACTCATCTCCTCTGGTGAATCCGATGCGGTCGAGACATGATGTGACTGAACTTCATGGTAATCCCGCTTTCCGATATCTGCTATCTTAGTCAGCCTTCCGAAGCCAAAATATTATGTGATATCAGCATGATAGATTGATAACCGATTGCCGGAATGAAGGCCTTCTCGGCCTCCACCCCGAATTAATTGGATTAAGCGTACAGGTTCTCTATCCACCTCATGGCTTCGGT
>JABMQV010000755.1 GCA_013203065.1 Desulfobacteraceae bacterium
GGTAGTTCTTTAATGTGACGAAATCAGTCCCCAGGGGGATCCGAAATTATTACAGGGTTCCAGGAAAATATCTTGGACTAGATTATCTTTCCAGGATTTAGAATATAGTTGGGGTCGAAGGTCTTTTTAATCCCCCGCATAAGGTTAAGTTCTGTCTCGGATTTCGTCCTCAAAAAGAGTCGCTTCTTCATGATGCCGACACCATGTTCGCCGCTGCCTGCGCCGCCCAATCCTATGGCCGTATCCGCCATCTCATCATAGATCCCTTCGGCCACATCCGGCCACTCTTCCACAGAGACACCCTCCGGCTTAAACAGAGAAGAATGAAGATTCCCATCGGCAATATGTGCGATAGTAGGAATTTTGGTCTCATGTTTTTCTTCAAGCCTCTTTAGCTCTTTCATCATCTCAGCCACCTTTGAAAAGGGGACAACGAGATCTCCACTAAAGTACATATTCGGATCCGCTTGTCTCATGCCCTCCCCAACCTCTTCTCTGACCTTCCATATATTCTCCGAATCACGATGGCTTTCCGCCACAAAGACATCCAGGGCGCCATTTTCGAGACATATTTCGCCTGCCTTCTCATAGGTATTTTCCAGATCCTCCTGGGATTCACCGTGAAGCTGGATAATGAGATAGGCCTCCACATCCTCATTGTCCTGAAAGGGGATTGCAATCTCATGGTACTTGGCAGACTCGGTAAGAGTTAGTCTATCCATAAACTCCACCGCTTCCGGGAGTATACCCCCCGTGACAATTATCTTTGAGACTACATCAACGGCCGTTTCCGTATCAGCGAAGGGAACAAGGAGGTCAATGGACTTGCCGCCGCCCGGTATCAGGTTGACGGTGATCTTGGTAACGATTCCTAATGTTCCCTCTGAACCGATCATGAGGTGAAGTAGATTATACCCCCATGTACTCTTTCTGAACCTGCCTCCAAGCGTGAGAACCTCCCCGTTAGGGAGAACAACCTCCAACCCCAGGATATGGCGTCTGGTATTCCCATATTTTATGACTTTCCCTCCGCCTGCATTAGTGGCCACATTTCCGCCGATAAAACTGCTTTGTGTACTCATGGGGTAGCCGGCATACATCAACCCCTGTTCGGCAACCTTCTGACACAGATCATTGGTGATAACGCCCGATTCCACAACGGCAATCCTGTCCACCGTATCCACCTCGAGAATCCTGTTCATCCTCTCAAGCGACAGGACGATACCTCCATAAATGGGGATTGCTGCACCAGAGAGCCCTGTTCCGGCGCCCCTGGGGGTAACGGGAATCTTTTTTTCATTGGCCATTCTCATTATCTTTGATACCTGTTCCGTAGAATCAGGTTTAACGGCCACTTCGGGCATATGACCCTTGCCTAATATCGCTCCAATTGCGTCCGCCCCATATTCTTCCAACTTCTCTTTGTCTTCAAGAATTATGTTTTTCTCCCCTACTATCTCTCGTATCTCCTTTAAGATCTCTGTAGTTACTTTCCCATAATCTTGTTCCATCTTATGGCACCTCCTTAGACCTTTGTCTTAATTTCTCTGTTAAGAGTGGAACAACCTCAAAGAGATCTCCCACGATACCGTAATCTGCAACACCAAAGATTCTTGCGTCAGGATCGGAGTTTACGGCCACGATTGTCTCGGCCGAGGACATCCCCGCAAGATGCTGAACAGCGCCAGAGATGCCGCAGGCGATAAAAAGCCTGGGACTGACCGTTTTTCCACTGAGACCCACCTGATGGGAATAGGAGATCCAGCCGAGATCTATCGCACTTCTTGAGGCCCCGATCGATCCACCCAAAAGCTCGGCAAGCTCCTCAATGAGCCCCAGGTTCTTGGCGTCTTTTAACCCTTTTCCGAAGGCAACGATAATTTCAGCATCCTGGATCGGGGCGCCAACCGACTCCTCTCTTTGAAAGTCAATCCTTTTAACCCTTGAATCCAGATATTCACCTTTAAATTCCTTGACGATAACCTCCCCGGTTCGTGAATTGTCGATGGGAAGCGGTCTTTTCGATTTTGGTCGCACGGTTGACATCTGGGGTCGCATGTCAGGGGTTTTTATTGTCGCCATTATATTACCGCCAACCGCCGGTCGCGTCTGGATAAGCAGTCTTTCATCCAGATCGATATCAAGACCGGTACAATCGGCCGTAAGTCCTGCCTCGAGTTTTACCGCACATATAGGCATCACAGTTCTTCCCATTGTCGTCGCCGAGGCAATAAATACCTCCGGTCTATATTCCTTTACAAGGGCGGTGAGAATCTTGGAGTACGGATCGGCTCTAAAATGTTCCAGGGCGGGATTATCAACCAGATATACCTTGTCTGCGCCTTCATAGATAAGCTCCTTTACCTTATCCTCTATATTATAGCCGATGATGACGCTTGAGAGTTCCACCCCTAAATCATCTGCAAGACCCCTTCCCCAGGCCAGTAGTTCATATGAGACAGGATGTATCTTTCCCTCTCTCACCTCGCCGAGGGCCCATATCCCTTTATAGTCTCCCAATTTTTTTTCCATAGTTATACCCCAGATATATCTCCTCTAAATTATCGCTTTTTTTTCCAAAAAACCCATCAGAGCATTCACTGAGCCCTCTAAATCCTCAACTGCGGAGACGATCTCCCCGTTTCTTCTGACCTGTGGCCGAAAGATCTTTACAACCCTCGTGGGCGAACCCTTAAGCCCGACTTTCCCTAGATCAGCACCTATATCATCGGCCGTAAGGACAGGGATCTCAGCCTTTTTGGCCTTCATCTTACCGGCGAAGTTCGGCATCCTCGGGTCATTGATCTCTTTGATGACACTTACGAGTACCGGAGTGGGGGCCTCAACCACCTCATGTCCACCCTCAATGGCCCGATGAACAATGATCTTGCCGTCACCAATTTCTTCAATCTTACTCACGAATGTAAGGACTGGCAGATTCAGCCAGGCCCCTATCTCCGGTCCCACCTGCCCTGTTTCTCCATCCGTTGCCCTCTCTCCGCAGAGGATCAAATCAAAGTCTGCTACTAACTTCTTGATCCCGGTGGATAAGGCGTAGGACGTGGCCCAGGTATCCGACCCGGCGAATTTCTTGTCCGAAAGAAGATACCCCTTATCGCATCCAAGGGCTATGGCGCTCTTAATCGCATCCACTGCCTTCCGGGGGCCCATGGAAATGACGCTGATCTCAACGTCCCCTCCCATCTTCTCTTTGGTCCGAACCGCCTCTTCCACAGCGTAAAGATCCAACGGGTTAAGCTCTGACTCTACGCCATCTCGTATCATGGTTCCGGTTTCTTCATCCATCTTTACCTTATCGGTAGCCGGAACCTGCTTTGCTAAAACGACAACTTTCACTTTGTCACCCTCCTTTGATTTGACTGACCGTCAGTCATCTATCAACCATCTGAGACCCTGTGTCAAGAAAAAAGATTAGATTATCTTTCCTGGATTTAGAGTATAATTGGCGTGGAAGATTTTTTGTAAGTTTGAATCCCCCGCTGCTTGCAGCGCGGGATGAATTCAAATTCAAGCGCTATTCATTCTCACCAGAAAACCCCTCGTAATTACGGTAGGACTCGCTGATAAGCTGTATGGGATGATATACTTTATAAGCCGTGAGTTGATTGAACTGGATCCTGCAACTCAGACAATCGGTGGTAAGCACTTCCGGGTCCAGGCTTCTTATTTTGGCGATCAATCGACTGGCTGTTTTAATCGACAAATGATGATATTCGCGTTTAAAGCCCATGATACCGGCATTTCCGCAGCAATAAATTCCCTTGATGGAATCGATGGAGATTCCGGGAACTAATTGCAACAAATCTTCATAGGGTTTGCCGATGTTCTGCTCCCTCAGGTGGCAGGGCGGGTAATAGGCTGCGTTGACTTCAACCGATCCGAATCGGGTATTTAGCCCCCCTTTTAAATGCAGCGCCCGTAAATATTCCCCGGCATCATAGGTATTGTTAGCTACCAGCATGCGGTCCCGTGGGGTTATGGATGAAAAGTAGCCGTCGTCCTTCAGCAGCCCTTCAAATAGATGTTTGAAGACGTAAGCCGGGACAACATAAGAGGATCCA
>JABMQV010000091.1 GCA_013203065.1 Desulfobacteraceae bacterium
AAAAGGCGGTCAAAATCAAGTTCCGAACTCAAGTCCGCCGCTATGTCAAGGAGAGCGGATAGCTTTTCGTTAAGGCTGACCTGTCTTTCAAACAGGCCCCTGTTCTTCTCTTCCAGCAGACGTTCTTCGAAGATGCGGTTAAGCTTGGTCTCGAGTTCACTGGTGGTGAAGGGCTTTTTGATAAAGTCCTGGGCCCCGGACCCCACGACCCCATCATAGGAGTATTCCTCGCCAAAGCCGGTAATAATGATAAAAGGCAAATCCAGGTTCATCTTCCGTACCTCGGTCATCACCTGCAGGCCATCCATCCCCGGCATCTTGATATCGCAAATGACAATATCAAACCTTTCTTTTTTGATAAGGTTCAGGGCATCCAAGCCGTTGCCTGCACTTCGGCAGGCGTGGCCGAAAGACTGGACCAACTCCTCAATGATCTCCCTGATTTGGGGATCATCATCTACTACAAGAATGGACATTTGATCCATAGGTTACCTCCACTCGGCAATGTAACATATCAAATCCCCAATATTACCGCAACCACATGAGTAAAACTTTTTTATGGGCAGGAGTAAAGGTTCTTCCACTTTTGACTTGCCCCGGCCTCTTACCGGGTTGCCATCTCAAGATGTTTGCAATCCGTAGCCTGACATATATCCCCGGGGTTCATGAATAGCAGAACACCGCGGTGCCCGTGATTATTAAGAATTTGCAGGACCTTCGGTTATCCAGTGGCAATCATACGCTTTACCAGTCCTTTGATCGTCAGCCCCTGTACCAGGATTGAAAAGAGCACAACGGCATATGTAATAGCCAGAATCACAGGGCGTTCCGGGGTGGGAGGGATGGACAGGGCCAGGGCAACCGAGATTCCCCCTCGAAGGCCTCCCCACGTCATAATACGGACAGCCCCCGGGCTGAAAGTTCTAAAAAAACGGAGCAGTGTCATCGGAATTCCGATGGATATGAAGCGGACTATGACTACTAGGGGGATGATGAGCAGGCTTAGCAGGAGGTACTGCCGCGTAAAGGTGAGTACCAGTATCTCCAGGCCGATCAGTACAAAAAGGACTGCGTTGAGGATCTCATCCACCAGTTCCCAGAAAGTATCCAGTTGATGGCGTGTTTCATCGGACATGGCAAACAGACGGCCGTGGTTTCCGATCAACAGGCCGGCCACCACGATGGCAATGGGACCGGAAAGATGCAACACGTCTGCTAATGCATAGCCTCCCACCACCAGGGCGAGCGTGATGAGCACTTCAACCTGATAATTGTCAACACTCTTGATCATCCGGTAGGCCAGGTACCCCAGCGCCAGCCCGAACAGAGCCCCTCCAATTGTCTCCCGGGCAAACAGCAACGCGATATGTCCGGCATCGAGTTCATGTGTCCCGGTGGCAATCTCCAATATGACGAGAAAGACAACCACACCCACCCCATCATTAAATAGTGATTCTCCTACGATTTTTGTTTCAAGGCTTTTTGGTGCACGAGCGGTTTTGAGGATGCCAAGGACGGCAATGGGGTCAGTTGGCGAAATAAGGGCCCCGAACAGCAGGCAATAGATATAGGACATCTGAAGACCGAGCCACTCCAAGACCCACCACGTCAGGGTGCCGACGAGAAACGTGGAGATAAGAACCCCAAACGTTGCCAGGGCGCCGATACTCCACTTTCGTTCCAGCAGGTCGTCGATGTTGATATGGAGTGCACCCGCGAATAAGAGGAAGCAAAGCATCCCGTGGAGCAGTGTCTTGTCAAAGTCAATGCTGCCCAGCAACGCCTCTGCGTGGTCTTTCAGACCAAACCCTAACAAACCCAAAAGATTCAGCGCCAGTGATAGGGACAGGGCAATGAGCATGACGCCGATAGTCACCGGCAGACCGATAAAACGGTGATTGATATAGCTGAAAAGGGCTGTCAGTGTGACCAAAACCGCAAGGATATTAAAGAGATCCATGCCGTACCCTGTAACCGTCCAAGAATTCCGCATGCTGCCAGGGGTTCCATCTCCCAGACCCGGCCTTCGGCGATTGGGGCTTCATGCCCGCCCCACCCCGGCTGTCAGTTCGCATTCTGTGATTGTTCCGCGAAACCCCGGAATCTATCGGCTTCCTTCTCATTTCCATTCAGTGTATAGATCATACTGATTTTCTGATAATAATCGGTACGGTTTTCCGGAACCTCCTGCACCAGGCCCAGGTAGAGTTCCAGAACCTTTGTTGAATGATCTCCCGTCTCCAGACTGGTATCCGCATATCTTTGCTTGATAAAGGGATCGATTGTTCGGCCACAGCCCTGGCATGCGTTCATGATTTCAGCGTAAAGACCCCGGGCCTTATCCTTGGATCCGAGCAGCTCGAAGGTCTTTGCAAGGGCCAGGGCAATCCCCTCGTCCCATCCGTGAGACTGAAGATAGTCGCGGTAGTGAGTTTCCGCTTCACCATACCGACCGGCCTGAAACAGCGTTTCGCCTATCAGCAACTGAATGGTGGATGCATCGCGCATCTGTGGGGGGCAATTCAGAAGCAGTCGCCGTGCCTCGTTAAACAGTTCATTTTGCCAGTAGATCTCGCACAGCAGCGGATAGGCCCTGAGAGACTCGGGATGGTCCTTTAAAAAGCCTTCCAGCAGGAAACGGGCGTCAAGGTCATTACCAGAATTCAAGAGTGCGGTGGCGAGTTCGAGCCGGATAAAACTTCCGGCTGAAGGATTTTCTTTGAGGGCCTGTGACAAAAGTGTCACCGCATTTTCAAAATCACCCTGATTCAGCTTGACATATCCCTCTTTGAACGGATCCCCGTAACGGGTGTAGACTTCCTGCTCCGTTTTGGGTAATGTGCTGACGAGTGCGGTGAAATAGTCCTCCACGGACTCTTGATACACGAATTCATCCGCATCTTTGAAAACTCCATCGGGCTTAGACGTCTCTGACGTTTCAGAGGGAAGGGAAGGATTTTCTATTGATCTTAGCCTTTCTTCAATCTCAACGGCCAGTTCCTCGTGCTGAACCAGTTCCAGAGCAAGCCGCAGAAGATCCGAGGCTTCTTCGTAATGGCCGGCCTCCATCAGATTCTCCGCGGTTTCTTTATGTTCAAGGGCGAGCGCATGTTTGCATTGACCGATCTTCTCCTCGAGACGATCGTTGGCCAGAGTCCCTTCAGAAGCCTTTTTTGCCGACTTGAGCAAGGCCTTTTCGTATTCGAGCTTGGCCGCGCCGTATTCACCTAATCGAAAAAAGGCGTCCGCATCCTTTTCCAGCGCATCTGGGGGTTTCCCTGTAAAGAAATGGCGAAATTTCATTATTCCTCAATGATCACGGTCGAAGAACGTAACTTCTCAATAAATACAGGAGAAATAATCGGGTTTCCGGAGTGCTAACTGCTTAGTTCTTTTTTGTCGAAGCCGGGCCTTACAAACGCCCTTGCATCCGGGAATGCATTTTCTACTATCCTGCGCAGCCGTTCAAGATGCACCAGGAGTTCCAGGATCTCCCGCTCGAACAGGCGGAAATGTTTGCGTATCTCTCCCCACGCGGCGATGGAACGGTCCATGGCAATTAGAGCAACTTTTGCTGAACCATCCGAGTCCTTGGCAAACTCATCAAGAAACCCTGGTTCCTCGTCCAACGTCCCCCGGACTGCCCTCATAAGCTTGACGTAAATCTGGTGTTGATACCAGCGGACCACTTGAACGGCATCTTCCAAACTCGGGTTTTCCCCGCCCGCCCTGACATCGGGAATATTGGTCTGCGCTTTCAGACCCATCTCATCCTGGTCTTCTCCAAACAATTTTTCGGCTGCATCGAACCAGTTATCCACCATTTCAAAATAGGCCTTGGCCGAGCGGCAGCATTCGTGGCTTTCAATAACTTCCTTTTGCACCCCCTCCTGCTCCCGGGATTCCTCAATAGGGATAGCGTCAAGATCAATCCCTTCCTGTTCTGCCATTTCCTTCAGCAGCTCAAGCGTCGCCGTAAATGTTTCTGAAAGCTCCTGCCAAAAGGCTTCATTTCTTATGTCGCGGGACGCTGGATCAGCAAACTGCTCATTGGCAAGTTCAAAATTGGTGCAACGCGAGGTGAATGCGCACCGCTCGCACCATCGGTCACAGTAATTATAGATCCCTTTGATGATCCGGGGGGTTTCAGCAATTCTCTTGATACGCTCTTTATCCATCAGGGCCTCCACGGGACTCGCCGTTTTTTCTACCCTTCATTGAGACCACGGGATGTGGGCTTGATGTCCACTGTTAGGGGACCGACCTAATCTCCATTAATGGAAATGGTAGCTGATCATCTCAGGACTTTCAACAGAATTCGGGCCGCTTTCAGTTGACTCTTTTATACGCGGTTTTGAACAAGAAGCTGCAGACTTTCCTTGTGGAGCGGCCTAACCACTGATTTGACAATAGGAAAAAATG
>JABMQV010000092.1 GCA_013203065.1 Desulfobacteraceae bacterium
CGGCAACTTCAAGAGGCACCTCCTGCCCCACGGCCTCACCCCTGTCCAGCACTTGATCCTGGAATCCCTTTGGGGAGAGGAAGGGCTTTCTGTCGGGGAGATCGGAAAGCGGCTTGTCCTGGATAACGCGACCTTATCCGGTATTTTGGACCGAATGACAGAAAAGGGCTGGATAGTAAAAGAGCCTGATGAAGAGGACAAGCGGTTTATCCGAGTCTACCTGACGGACAGGGCAAGGGAACTCAAACCATTGCTCGTTGAGAAGAGGGAGCTTGCCAACGAGGAAATAGTGAGCGGTCTGAACCTGGAAGAAAAGGTCCTGTTAAAGAGGCTTCTCAGGGATGTCCAAGGCTGATTTTTTTATGCTTATATTTTGTATACAAACCACATGCGGGTTCAAAGGAGGAAAAAATGTCTGATAAAGAGACCTATGAACAATTTGTAGACTGGCTTGGAAAAACCTGGTGGGAGCTGACCGAATCCGAGGAACTGATGCCCCTTATCATGACCCACTTCACACCGGAGGAAGCTGCTTTTCTGACGGGTATACCCTTTTCAAGCAAAAGCCTGGAAGAACTCTCCGCACTAAAGGAGATGGCTCCTGCCGAACTGGCCGCCTGCCTGGATGACATGGCCCGAAAGGGGATGATCTATAAGAGTGTGAGGGGAGATTCAATCCGCTATCGGCTAAACGATTCCTTTTTTGGCCTCCTTCGCGCCAACCTGTGGTCAGGAGGGACCGACGAGATGACCAAAACCACTTCGCCAATGATCAACAGATACGCCCTGGACGGTTGGCTCGACCAGTATAACGATGCACATCTAAAGGGCTTGAGGGCCTTGCCCATCCTCAAAACCATTGAAGACACCCGTCAAATCCTGCCGTTTGAAGACGTCGTCAAGGTTATTGAGGACCGTGAATACTACACCGTATCCACATGTCCCTGCCGTCATCGGCACAACCTGGACCCTGATATGGCTGACTGCAAACATCCCACAGAGGTGTGCCTCCATTTCGACGAACTGGGACATTACATCGTTGAATATGGCATGGGTCGGGAAATTACAAAAGAAGAGACACTTGAGATCCTGAAAAAATCCGCTGATTCCGGTCTTGTCCATGGCGTCTCCAACTGGAAACACGGGGCCGATACCGTCTGTAATTGCTGTAGCTGCTGCTGTATGTGGATGGAGACCTACCACAAACTTGGCCACGGCAAGAGTTTGGACGCCTCTAATTACGAGGTGGAGGTCAAGGCAGAGACATGTAAAGGGTGCGCCCTTTGCGTCAAGCGGTGCCCCATGGACGCTTTACAGCTCAAGGTTTCGGCCGAGGTCCGCAATAAGGTGGGAAAGGCGGCTGCGGTGGATCTCGACGTGTGTATCGGCTGCGGGGTCTGCGTCCACAAGTGTCCCTCGGGCTCCCTTTCCCTTGTTCGCAAGCGGGACACGACCGAACCGCCCGAGACCCCACGGGAATACATGAAGCACTATTTGGCCGACCGCCAGGCCGCGAGAGAAAGACGCGGAGAGGCTGCTAAGGCGACAGGGGGTATCAGTCATGGGTAAACCGCTAAGAAAAGCAATTACGGATCATCTGGGATCACGCGTCACAACTATCGGGTTTGCACCCATAGAGCGTTTTGGGGATGCGCCCGAAAATCATAACCCCGCCGATGCCTGCAAGGGTGCAAAGACCGTCATCGTATTTGGCATTAAAGTGCCCCAGGGGATGCTCCGCTCTCCAGAGTACAACCTCTACCTTCTCCACCGCACCTACCACACTGTGTATGTTCACCTGGACGAACTTGGACTAGAGATCTCCAATTTTGTTGAATCACAAGGCGACTACCTTGCAGTCCCCATCCCCAGCTACGCCCCGCTGGTGTTCCACAACATGGAGCCATGGGGGGTGGTATCTCTCAAACATGCCGCAGTTTGTGCAGGTCTCGGCGCCTTTGGCAGGAGTGGTCAGATGTACCACCCCCAATACGGCTCCCTGCTTAGATTGGGTGCGGTGGTGACGAGTGCAGAACTGCCCGGCGACCCCGTCATTGAAGACGACCCATGCCCGCCCAAATGCAATGCCTGCCAAAAGATCTGCCTATCCGAGGCCTTTGATGTTGAGGGGAAATTTAACAAGATGGCGTGTCTGGCCTATTGTATCAAACACGCCATCTATCCCCTTGCCCTGAAAGACGAGCAAGGCCTCAAAAACATAGAAAGAGTTATCAATACGGCAGGGTATAGTTATTGGCTCAAGTGCGATGAATGCCTCAAGGTATGCCCCAACAACACGCACAAACCTAATTAGACGAGGGAGGTCGATCATGGACGAAAATAAGTTGTACGAAGAATTGGCAAAGCACCAGGTTGATAAGAAGCTTGTCCGGCTCTATGGGCTTGCGCAAAAATAACTTCGCAG
>JABMQV010000093.1 GCA_013203065.1 Desulfobacteraceae bacterium
TGCGCAGGTATGGGACTTGTCAAACTCGTCGGAAAAAATTTCCTTTTCCTTTCCGCAGTTGGGACATTTACAGGAAAATGACTTCAAGTTTTTGAGGTCTTGAAACCCGGGGCAATGCTGTGGTGTTGTCATTTGATCCTCCTTGACATTAGAGTCTTAGGGCCTGCTCAGAGATAACTTCGCACAATTGGCGCCCGGATTTGGGTCATATTTGGCTGTGCCGATTGAGCAAAACCAAAGGAATAGTAATACTATTTCGAGGATTTTGCGATTGAGGCGCAACCAAAGATGGCCTGAAGCAGGGATGCGAAAATGTGAAGTTATTTTTGCGCAGGGCCTTAGCATCCATTATTTCCGACCCGGCCATACCCATCGTTACAATTTTCATTGCTGGAATAAGGGGTTTGTGGGGTGCCCAAACCATGACCGTCGAATTCCTCTAAGAAAAGGCAGGCTGGACCGAGGCGTTTGCCATGGAAGAAAAAAAGGAAGTCATAATCAATAGAGAATGGTGCAAGGGCTGTGGGATCTGCGTTGCCTTTTGCCCAAAAGAGGCCTTGGACTTGGATGATGAGGAGAAGGCTTGCTGGGTGAACCCTAAAAAGTGCATCAACTGTGGACTCTGTGAATTGCGATGCCCGGACGTGGCCATCGAATTGGAATAGGGTTGAGGAGATGAAGACAAACATAAAATTCATCCAGGGAAACGAGGCCTTTGCCGAGGCGGCACTGTACGCGGGTGTCCAATTTTATGCAGGATATCCCATTACGCCCTCCACTGAAATCGCCGAGATCCTGTCGGAAGCACTTCCGAAACGCGGAGACAAGTTCATCCAGATGGAGGATGAAATTGCCTCCATTTGTGCCATTATCGGGGCCTCTCTTACGGGTTTAAAGGCAATGACAGCAACCAGCGGTCCGGGTTTTTCATTGATGCAGGAAGCCATCGGCTATGCGGTGATGACCGAGGTGCCTTTGGTGGTGGTCAATGTACAACGGGGAGGCCCCAGCACCGGCATGCCCACCTCTGTGGCCCAAGGGGATGTCATGCAGGCCCGGTGGGGGACCCAGGGTGATCATTCAATCATTACGCTTACGGCTTCCAACCTGAGGGAAGCCTTCAACATGACGATAGAGGCCTTTAATCTTGCGGAAACCTTTCGGACACCGGTCATTCTTTTGTTTGACGAGGTCCTGGCGCATATGCGCGAAAAGGTTATCATCCCGGGACCAGGGGAGATTGAGGTTGTAAAACGACTGCGAACCTCCGTACCCAAGGGAACCAACTATCACCCTTACCTCACCCGGGAGGACGGCAGGCTCCCCATGAGCGATTTCGGAGGGGTTCATCGATACAATGTCACAGGTCTGGTTCATGACATGTGGGGGTTCCCATCCACTGACCCAAAGGTTGCCTATGATCTTCTTCATCACCTGGTGGACAAGTTGGAGAACCAGGCGGAGTTGCTTGCGCGCTATAAAAAATATTATACCGACGACGCTGAGATCTTACTGGTGTCTTATGGCAGTTCCACCAGAAGTGCCCTGCATATGATAGAGACACGAAGAAAGCGCGGGCTCAAAATAGGGCTCCTGGAACTCCAGACGCTCTGGCCCTTTCCCAGACAGACTGTGAGAAGGGAGTGTGAGGGGAGAAGCCATATCCTGGTGGTGGAAATGAATATGGGCCAGATATGCCAGGAAGTAAAAAAGGCGGTCTCTGAACCCGACAAGGTCTTTCTGGCCAATCGTATTGACGGGATCTTCATTTCACCGGTCGATATCTTGAGGGCCCTGAACATGATCCAGGGGAAAGGGGTATGACGTGGCGGTGAAAGACTATCTTCGGCAGCGGTTTTTTCCCCAGATCTGGTGTGCCGGGTGCGGCCACGGGATTGTGATGGGAGGAATGATCCGTGCCATTGAGCAACTGGGGCTTGACAAAAATGAGGTGGTGCTGGTTTCAGGGATCGGTTGCTCCTCCCGGGTGGCTGGCTACCTGGATTTTCATACCATGCATACGCTTCATGGCCGTGCCCTGGCATTTGCATCAGGTGTCAAACTGGGGCGCCCCCACCTGAAGGTCATCGCACCCATGGGAGATGGAGATGCGCTGGCCATCGGCGGTAATCACCTGATTCACGCCGCACGCCGCAATATCGATGTGACGGCAATCATCATGAACAACAGCATTTATGGCATGACCGGCGGTCAAACATCTCCCTTGACGCCCTTTACCAAGAAGGGCACCACAGCCGTTTTTGGCACCATAGACCATTGCTTTGACATTGCTCAACTGGCAAAAGGAGCGGGTGCGTCGTTTGTGGCCAGGACCACCACTTATCATGCAAAGGAAATGATCAAGATGATTCATGATGCCATCGATCACAAGGGATTTTCCCTGGTAGAGGTGATGTCCCAGTGCCCAACCTATTATGGGAGAAAAAACGATCTGGGGGCGGCCGTTGACATGATGAAAGGGTTTAGGGACGGAACTGTTCCAAAGGGGTCAAAAAAACTGAAGGAACACCCGGAGCTCGTTGAGCGGGGAGTTTTGGTGAATGAGGCTCGGCCCGAATATGTGTCAAGTTATATGGATTTGATAGAAAAGCTCCGAGGGGAAAGAGAGAACCTTGAACAGGGAGCGGTTTCGAGGTGACGGAGATGGTAAAACGGGTTGTCTTCAGCGGTTCCGGAGGGCAGGGTGTCATTACGGCTTCCATCCTTCTTGCGGAGGCGGCGGTGATCTATGATGATTTAAATGCGGTACAGACCCAATCATATGGCCCTGAGGCCCGAGGGGGTGCCACCCGCGCAGACGTAATTATTTCGAGAGAACCCATTCACTACCCCAAAGTGCTGAACCCCCATATTCTGGTTTGTCTGACCCAGGAGGCCTACGGCAAATTCTCGGGCATTATCCGGCCGGGGGGGCTCCTGCTCACCGACTCCAAATTCGTGAAGGTGGAGCGCAAGGTGGATGCGCGTCAGGTGGAGTTGGAGATGTATGGTGCGGTGATGGCGGAAATCGGAAACCCCATCGTCTTTAACATCTGTATGCTTGGCGCTCTGATCGGGTTGACCGATTTGGTCAGGCCCAACTCTGCACTGGAAATGGTGAAATCAAAGATAAACCCTGACTTCCTTGAAATGAATGAGAAGGCCTTTGGAATCGGGATGCGGCTTGCGGATAGCCGCAGGTAAGAAATGATGAGAAGGGAGACGTTTACCAGCGCCCAGATTTTACCGGGTACTATTGAAGTCAAGTTTACTCAACATGATGCTTTATCCAGTTTCTGAAAGGAGTCAGACATGAAAGTGGTGGATGTTCATGCCAGTGTAAACGAGGACCTTTGCAAAGGGTGCAAGACCTGCGAGATGGTGTGTCCTGTTTACGCGATTACGGTAAGCAAGCGGGAGAAAAAATTTAAAGTGGAGATAAACCA
>JABMQV010000756.1 GCA_013203065.1 Desulfobacteraceae bacterium
ATCAGTGCGCAAGGTGGCGGTCTTGCCATCCTGGTACCGGATCACGGCCTCAATGGGGAGTTCTTCAATATCACTGTAAAGGCCGGTAATCTCCTTTGTGTACTTTTCGTTTATAAATCCCCGCCTGATTTTTTTGGTACGGGTCATTTCCTCATCGTCCGGATCCAACTCCTTGTAAAGGAGGAGGAACTTCTTGATTCGGGCCTTTTCGGGCAGGGTCACATTGACCCGCAACACCTCCCGTTCGATCAGATCGTAGACTTCCGACTTGGAGGCCAGGTCTGAATAGGTGGTATAGCTGAGTCGGTGGCCTTCCGCCCATTTGCCCACATGCTTGTAGTCTATGCAGATCATGGCCGTCACATAATCCCGCTCGTGCCCGAGGACAACGGCCTCGACGATATAGGGGCAGAACTTGAGCTTGTTTTCAATAAACATGGGTGAAAACCTGGCGCCGCCCGTGAGGTGCATCAGGTCTTTGACGCGATCGATAATCACCAGGTGTCCGTCAGGGGTGAAGTACCCGGCGTCCCCCGAATGTAGATACCCGTCGATGATGGTCTCTCGCGTGGCCTCTTCGTTCTTGAGGTACCCCTGAAACAGGCCGGGGCCACTTGAGATCACCTCCCCCACGCCTTCACCATCAGGCTCAAAGATTGAGATCTCGGCCGCAGGTATAGGAATGCCCACAGAGTCGAAGTTGATGTCCCCGTCACGGTGTATGGTGGAATATCCGGCCACTTCGGTCTGCCCGTAGATCTGCTTCAGGTTGACCCCCAGGGCGTGAAAGAAGCGGAATACGTCCGGTCCCAGGGCGGCACCTCCTGTCATGGCCGAACGAACCTTTGAAAACCCCAACCGGTCCCTGAGGGCCCGAAACATGGCCGCATACGCAAGCCAGTAAAGGACCTTCCAGCCAAGGGGAGGATTGCGCTTTTCAAATTTGAATTCGGCCCACCGGTATCCTACGGGCAGGCACAGATTGTAGACCAGCCCCTTGAGGAACGATGCATCCAGGTGTTTGACCATCACCTGGCGGGAAATCCCTTCCCACATGCGCGGTGAGGCCACCACCAGCGTGGGGGCGATCTCGTAGAGGTCGGCCATGGCCGTCCCCGGTTCTTCTGGGAAGCTCACGGTGTAGCCCGTGTAGAGTGCTGAGAAGACGCTGATGGTCTGTTCCACGATCCATGGTAAGGGGATAAAAGAGAGGAACTGATCGTCCGGGGTTTTCGGGTCCACCTCATCCAAAGAGGCCACCATGCTCAAGATGTTTGAGTAGGTGAGCAACGTCCCCTTGGGGTCTCCGGTGGTACCCGAGGTATAACAGATGATGGCCAGGTCACTCCCCTTGATTTCCCCCACATTTTTTTTGAAGAGGCCTGGATCCTTTTCGTGCATCTCGCGCCCGATCCGCTCAACCTCGTAATAGTCGATCAGGATTTCCTCTTCATAGTCCCACAACCCCTTCGGATCGGTATAGATGATCTTCTTGACCCGGGGCAGTTTTTCTCTCAGGTCAAGGATCTTGTCTACCTGTTCCTGATCTTCGGCCACGATCATGGTGGCTTCGGAATGATCGATAATATAGGCGACCTCGCTCAGGATCGAGTCCTGAAAGATCCCGAGTGGGGTCCCGCCGGCCGCCTGTGCCGCCAGTTCGGCATAGATCCATTCGGGTCGATTGGCCCCGATGATTCCCAGGGCCTGTCCGGAAGTGAACCCCAGAGAGAGGAGACCCAGTGAAAAATCTCGCACATGTTCCAGGTACTGGTTCCAGGTGACCGACTGCCAGATACCAAACTCCTTTTCACGAAGGGCCACACGGCTGTCACCAAAACGTCTGGCGTTCCTGATCAGGAGGGACGGCAGATCTTTCGGGACTTCTTCAGCAGAGGATCCAAGTGAATTCATTATTTCCCGACTAAAGACGCGAGTAGGTTTTTTGGTCGTGGCCCAGATATGCCTGGATCACCTGGGGGTCTTTTTGAATCTCCTGGGGGGTGCCTTCAGCAATCTTTCTGCCGAACTCCAACACGCACACGCGCTCCGAGATGTCCATGACGACGCCCATGTCATGTTCCACAAGGATGATGCTTACCCCCCACATGCTGTGAACGTTAAGTATGAATCGGGCCATGTCTTCGGTCTCTTCAAGGTTCATCCCGGCCATGGGTTCGTCCAAGAGAAGGACCTCAGGACGCATGGCCAGGGCACGGGCAAGTTCTACCCGTTTCTGAAACCCGTAAGGCAAGGTGCCCACCACCTGCTTCCGGATGGCCTCTATTTCCAGCAGGTCGATGATCTTTTCTTCGATTTCTTTCCTCAGCCGCAATTCCTCTTTGAGGGTTCGGCCATAATAGATCATGTCCGACAGGATACCTGACTTGAGAAAGGTATGCCGTCCCAGTTTGATGTTGTCCAGGACCGTCATCCCTTTGAAGAGTTCAATGTTTTGGAAGGTTCGGGCAATCCCCCGTTTTGCAATGGAATGGGTGGGGACCCGGGTGATGTCTGCCCCTTTGTAAAGCACCTGCCCCCGCTGGGGCGTGTAAAACCGGCTGATGCAATTCAACAGGCACGTCTTGCCGGCGCCGTTTGGGCCAATGATGGCCAGGAGTTGCCCTTTGATAAGTTGGGTGCTTACCCCATTTAGGGCCTGAACCCCTCCGAACGCCAGCGACAGGTTCTCGATCTCTATGATCGCTTCATTGCTCAATCTTGGACCACCAACGGTTACCTTAAGCCTGGAAAAATCGTTGTCTGTTTCTCGAAAAAAGCCTGGCTAAATCGGAAGTTAAGTCTACAGAATGAGTGTGTGAATTTTATTCAGGACCCGGAGTATAAGAAAATGGAAACCTGCTGTCAAGGGCATGGCAAGGTGATCTGTTGGAGACCTTGTTATCCCCCGCCTTTGTCTTTCTTGATCTTTTCAAGTTGTTCCGTGTACCAATCCATCTGGCGGCAGACGCCTCTGATAATCCGGACCTCCCTCGCCCGCAAAGGGAGCCTTGAGAGGAAACGCCTGATGTTGAGCATCCAGTGTTCCGGATTTTGAGGATTAATAAACCCGATCTCCATCAACACATCTTTGAGGTGGTCATACATCCCCTCCAGTTCGAATCTGTTGGCCAGCCGGGGCTCAGTTTTGGGGCCATTCACGGTTGATGCCAGAAAGATTTCATAGCAGATGAGCATCACGGCCTGGGCAAGGTTCAAGGAGGAGAAGTGTGCCGTGGGGATCGTCGCGATGGTGTGGCAATAGGAGAGATCCCCGTTAGAAAGCCCCCGGTCTTCAGGTCCGAAAAGGATGGCCACCAGGTTGTTTTGCGAGATAGGGATGAGATCACGGGCAAGATGTCGAGGTTGCGTCATTGCGGGACGGGACGAGCCGATCCTTGCCGTGGTCCCTATCACGTAGTGGTAGGGTCCCAGGGCCTCTTTGAGATCGCAATAAACCTCCATTTCTTCAACCAGATCGATGGAACTCCCGGTTGCGGTCTTGAGGACACGGGAGAGATCGCAGTTCTTGGGATTTACCAGTGCGAGGCGGGTGAGGCCCATATTGTCCATGGCGCGGGCAACGGAACCGATGTTCTCGGGGATTTGAGGGTGTAAAAGTATAATGCCTATATTTTCAAGCCTTACCTTATCTGTCATTTTGAAGAATTTTCAGGATGTCTGCCATGAGTTCCTGGCTGTCAAAAGAAAAGATAACGGTCCCTGCATCAATATCAAGAGACATGAGACGGCAGCGGTACTGCAAGGCCACCTCTTCCAGCAATTCCTTGAGGCTCATGACATAAGGGTGATCGAGACTGTCCACCTCTTCCGGAAAGAGGTCAATTTCTATAGAACCGTGTGATTGATCCATGTATTAATGAGTCCAAATAAAGAGGGCTGTACCGAGTCCCACGATAACAGCCCCCAGGATAAAGACAATTTCAAGAGAAGTAAAGTCTACGGGTGCCCCGGCAGGCACCGGGCCTTTCCCCAGCTCATAAGCATACACAGAGAGAAGCGGCACTACCAGACCGGCTCCAAGACTTCCCTTTAAACACGTCTTGACTTATTGAGAAGTTACGGGAATCCTGAACCACAATCCTTCAT
>JABMQV010000757.1 GCA_013203065.1 Desulfobacteraceae bacterium
AATGAAGCGTTAAGATTCTGACGTTGTCATTGTCGGCAAGTACAGTGTCAAGCCAATCCAAATGGATTATAAACCTGCCGTTTCTTGTTATGGTCACAGTGGGTTTTAGTTTCGTTTTACTCTTGTCAAATATATTTGCGCAAGCCCTAAGGCATTCTTTAAACAAAAAATAAGCATCACCCAGCACCAATTGTCATGGCCAGCACAATATGATCCCCGTCTTTTGCTATGTAGCTACGGTTGCCGGGGTAGTGGTTTACTATTATCGTAAATACTTTTTCAGGAGGAATCTCCAATTCTTCTATGATTTGCTGGATTGCTTTGCCTTCCGCATCTTCAAGCAAAATGCCCGCCTCAGCATCGTAATTTGGTACAAATTTTCGAAGAAGGCTTGTCAATTCGATACGTACAGCCATTGCTTTTCGCCTTTTTTGGTGGATATTATCTACTCACAGCCCAGGACACTTCTTTTCACCAAAACTCTTGCGATTTGAACCATATACTCGTTGTCAGCCAAAGGTTTTGCGGCAGAAACAGCTGCATCACCCGCAGCCTGGGCATTGGCTTCATTTATCTTTTTACCGATAATTGCGTCCTCGGCCTTTATGGCCCTAAATGGTCTCACAGACACCGCGTTCAAACAAATCCTTGCAGCCGCCACCTTGCCCCCTGAACTTGTTATCATGGCGGCACAGTTGACTATCGGGAAATCAATGGATTTCCTGAGGGCAAATTTGAAGAAACTGCTTTTTGCCCCCTTAACAGGTTCCGGCACCTGGATTTCAATAACTATTTCATCATAATCCAGAACCGTCGTCTTTGATACCTCCACCTGGAAAAAATCGTCTGCATTAATTGTTCGCGTGGATGTCTTTATCTTGCTGTTCAGCGCGATCAGTGCGGGTGCCGTATCACTCGGGTGCACGGCTATACACCCTTCTTCCACACTCCCACCAAATATGGAGTGATATCTTGTATCCCCGGCAAGGGCGTAACACCGGCCACCCCCCTTTCTGAGACAAGGGAATCTGTTTTCAGCATGCCGGTAATACCAGCATCGGATATCCTGACATATGTTGCCCCCAAGGGTTCCCATTTCTCTCAGATGCGGTGAAGCCGTCCTGCGGGCAGCCTCAGCGAGGGCGCCATATTTCGCCTTTACAATGGGATTATGGGCGATGTCCTCAAGGATCGCCAGTGCCCCGATCTTCAGCAGCCCCCCATCTTCTGTTATGTCACTCAGGCCCGAAACGGTCTTGAGATTAATCAAGGCCTCGGGATAGGTCGGCAAGATACGGTCTTTCATCTTGCCCAACAGGTCCGTACCCCCGGCAATAAGATGGGCCTTGCCGCCATATCGTCTCAGGAGTGATGTCGCCTCCTCAACCGTAGAAGCATTAAAATGTGCAAACTTCTTCATCCTTATTCTCCCTATATCTTACCCAAGGCTTTCAAGATTTTCGAAGGGGTTATGGGAAAGTCGTCAACCCATACGCCAATCGCGTTATGTACAGCCGGCCCCAAAAGGGCAGGTATCATAGTTGCCGTATTTTCACCGATTCCCGTTGACCCATAAGGCCCGTGTCCCAATCCTGTTTCAATGACGACAGATTCTGCGGGTGGGTAGTCACACATGGTGGCGACCTTATAATCCAGCAGATTTCGGTTCAGAAGCACACCCGTTTTCGGATCCCAGACCATCTCTTCGGTGAATGCCCTGCCAAGACCCATGTAGGTGCCGCCATACATCTGCCCCTCAACGGTCTCCGGGGAAATGGCCTTTCCCACATCATTGACATTAACAACCTTTGTTACCGCCACCTCCCCCGTATCCGTATCCACCTCGACTTCGATAAAATTGGCCTGCCTGCACAATCTGGGGCGACCCGTTTCAATAGATTCTCCCCAAAGCCCTTGGGTATGCCATGCCCAGGCAAGCACTGGTGGCTCGGTCCAGACCACCACCGCATTCAGCATGGGTGTCGCCATTTTCACCACATCGGCGATGGGTTTCCGATTGTCCGGATTTTCCTTTTCAAAAACAATGCTGTCCTTGACGTCGAGGTCATCCTCACTCAGGCCCTCGCCGAATTTCTCAGCAGCCAGATCAAGAAGCATCTTCTTTGCCTTTTGGGCGGCCTTTTTGACCACATATCCATTGCTGCCCAAATTACAGGATCCATCCGGCGACATCAGCGCAAATCCCTGATTCAGATCAAAAGGATTGATCTCAACCTCTTCATACTTCACGCCCAGTTCATCGGCCACGATCTGGCAATAGGTGGTCCAGGGGTTTAGGCCGATATCAGAATGCTGGGCGATAATACTGACAGAACCATCGTTTTGTATCAGC
>JABMQV010000758.1 GCA_013203065.1 Desulfobacteraceae bacterium
GCTTGATCCCGTTAGCAATAGCGGGACTAGATGAATGGTCATTGTCCCGGATGCGGGTGACTGCTTCGGGAAACAGGACCCGGCTTACGGCCTGCTCTGACATACGCAAATTGGCTCGTGGCCTACGGCACGGGGAATAGGGCTGATGCCATCACGAGGTACCACTTGCGCCTCACGCGCGACCGCAAGTGGTGGTGACCGACCCCGAGCAGTAAGTCCGAGATACAAGGAGAAGGCATGTTCATCATTGGAAATTTTTTGGCCGCGGTGGCGAAAATTATTGATATTGCATTGACCCTTTACATGTGGATTATTATTGGCCGGGCAGTCATCTCCTGGGTCAATCCTGACCCTTACAACCCCATCGTCCGGTTTCTGAATGCCGTAACAGAGCCTGTCCTCTATCCCATAAGACGAAGGTTCCCCATAAGCCTCGGGGGTATTGACTTCTCGCCCATCATCGTAATCCTGGTCATCATATTTGTTCAGTCCTTCCTGGTCCGGAGCTTGGCCGAATTGGCCATGCGTATGGGATCATAGGAATTGCTCAAGAAATAAGAAGACACCAGCTGTGAGGGTGGAACGTCACCATGGTGGATGAACAGATACCAAGGGGAATTCCCAAGACCGTCATCCATGTGAAGGTTATTCCAAGGTCTTCCAGGAATCAGGTTTTTGGCTTTGAGGAAGGGACGGTTAAGGTGAAGCTGACTGCACCGCCAGTTGAGGGAAGGGCCAACAAGGCCCTCAAGGAACTGCTTGCAAAGAGATTGGGGGTTGCCAAAAAGGATGTGGATATTGTTTCAGGGGAGCGATCCAGAAAAAAAACGGTGCGGATTCACGGTCTTTGTCCAGAAGAGGTGGATGCTATTCTAATGACCAAATGACCAATAACCAATGCCTAATTCCCAGTGACTTCCCCTTTCACCACTCTTATCATCTCCTCGTGCAGTAAAGGGTTGGCAGCCACAACGCTTTCCTCATAAGGCGAATAGTGCTTTCCCTCGAAGGTGCTGAGTATGCCCCCCGCCTCTCTTACGATAACGGTTCCCGCGGCCGTATCCCACGGCTTCAAGCCTTCTTCCCAGAAGCCATCCAGTCTGCCGGCTGCCACATAGCACAGGTCTAAAGTAGCGGCCCCCGGCCTCCTCACACCCTGTGCCCTGATCACCATTTTGTCCAACAGGGCCAGAGTCCTTTTTGACTTCTCGCGTATATCATAGGGGAAGCCAGTCGCCAGGAGTGCGTTTCCAAGATCCTGAGTCTCGGAAACCCGAATGGGTCCGTTGTTTAGTAAGGCCCCCGCGCCCTTTGATGCCTTGAAGCATTCATCCATATGGGGATCGTAGACGACGCCGACCACTATTTCGCCTTCAACTTCCAGGGCTATGGAGACTGCATAGAAGGGAAACCCGTGAGCAAAATTGATCGTGCCATCCAGAGGGTCAACGAGCCAGTTGCGGTCTGAAGGCCTGCCATCCCTTCCAGCCTCCTCGGAAAGGATGTCATCCTCAGGGAAGTTATTACGGATGATTTCCAGAATGGTCCTCTCCGCCCGGAGGTCTGCCTCGGTGACCAGGTCTATGTCACCCTTTTTCGTTATGTGAAACACCTCTCCGAACAGGCCGTTCAAAATTTCACCCGCCGCACGAGCCGCCTTCCAGGCAACCGTCAATTCCTTTTCCCACATGATTGACCTTCTCCCGTTACCGGATGCTACAGGTCCAGTAGCCCTGTTGTTCTCACTAATTCCCTCTTTTGGAATGTAAAAGGCTATACTAGGAGCTTGTGACGTGTCAATGGTGGCTAACGTTGCACCGATGAACGTTCAAAGTGAGTCCCAATGCCATGTGCGCTGGTCCGATTGAAAAACCTGTGGCACAAGGGGTTTTTCCAGAAGCATGGTAAGGACCCGACGCTGCAATTTAGACCACAGAAAAACACACCCGAGATTTCCGAATCTGGCAGGGTGGGCAGAGCGATTGATTTGTCAGCGCGGTTCTGTTATGCTCGACAGGTCTTAAACCCCCGGTACACCCATGCATTCCCGCAGAATGTTTGGGGGATGAAACAGGGTAACTCTATGGGAAGCGGAACCAAGGGATACGAGGGGATAGATCCAACTCAGAGGTGAGAAAACGCATTGATGAAAAATAGGAAGGTAAAGATAAGAAGGAACGATCCTTGTCCTTGTGGAAGCGGACTCAAATATAAGAAGTGTTGCATCGGGGAGACAAACCTTGAAGGCAGAGGTGTGAGGGAACTCTATTTTAAAAGATATCGAATTCGGCTAAAGGGAAAAAAGGACATCGAAGGTATCAGGCGTGCCGGGCGTCTGGTCATGGATACGCTGGATCTGGTGGAGGGCGAGATCAGGCCGGGGATGCCGACCGATGAGATCAACACCCTGGTGCATGAGTTTACTGAGAAAAACGGGGCGGTTCCGGGCCCCTTGAACTACCGGGGTTTTCCAAAGAGCGTCTGCGTCTCCATAAATGAGGTGATCTGCCACGGCATTCCCGGCGTTAGGGTATTGAAAGATGGGGATATCGTGAATGTAGACGTAACCCCCATCCTCAAAGGGTATTATGCGGATGCCAGTAAGACATTTTTCGTTGGAACACCGGGACCCGATGCACTCAAGATAGTGAACGTAGCCCGGGAAAGCCTGAAAAAAGGCATGTCCGTGGTCCGGCCGGGGAATACTGTCGGAGACATCGGATGGGCCATTCAGAAATATGCGGAAGGGCAAGGTTGCTCGGTGGTCAGGGAATTTGTGGGGCATGGTGTGGGATTTGAGTTCCACGAACCTCCCCAGGTCCCGCATTACGGCGAGAAGGAAGAGGGCATCCCCCTTGTTCCGGGCATGGTATTTACCATCGAGCCGATGATAAATCTTGGGAACAAGGATCTGGAAATCCTGAAGGATAACTGGACTGCTGTTACAAAGGACGACTCCCTCTCTGCCCAGTTTGAACAGACTGTTCTTGTAACGGAGGACGGTTTTGAAAGCCTCACCCCCTTCGATTTATAGCACACGAGACCATCCTTTCAATTCTCAACCCGCCCCAGGTAAAGCGACCTCCTCATTGATAGAAAAGGCAAGGAACTTAGGATTTGTAGCGATTGGATTTTCGCCACCCGGAAGACCTCAATTCTTTGATCACTTCTGTTCATGGATCTCTGAAGGGAGGCATGGGGGGATGGAGTGGCTCGCAAGGAGTGTGAGACTGAGAGAGGACCCGGAACGGCTTCTGGAAAGTTGCAAAACTGTCGTGAGCCTGGCCTATCCCTATCCTCTTGCGAAGTCTCTCACAAAGGATGGTTTTTCAGTGGCCAGGTACACAGAGCCTCAAAAGGAAGATTATCATAAACGGCTGGGGAAACTGGGGCGGGGATTGGCGAAAGAGATCATACAGGAACACCCGGGGTGTAAGACCAGAGTTTGTGTGGATTCCGCCCCAATCATGGAAAGGAGTTTTGCCTATTCCTCAGGCATCGGGTTTTTGGGAAAGAATAATATGCTCATCATACCGGGTCAGGGGTCCTATGTCTTCCTCGTCGAGATCCTTACAACCGCCCTTCTCTCAAAAAACAGGGCGAAGCCAATGGCTGACCAATGCGGCTCCTGTACCAAGTGCCTCGATGCCTGTCCCACCGGAGCGCTTGAGAAACCGTTTTTAGTCGATGCCTCCAGATGCCTTTCGTACC
>JABMQV010000094.1 GCA_013203065.1 Desulfobacteraceae bacterium
ACCCATAACGCCAAAGTGAGCATTTTTGCTCAGGAGGGGCTTGACGTCCCCTTACCCACATGTGCTAATCCATGCTTCACGAATTCGGCTTCAGTTTTTTGAGGATATTTTCAAGCCTGCACTTAGGGCTCGCGCAAAAATAACTTCACATTTTCGCATCCCACCTTCAGGTTATCTTCGGCCGCGTCTCAATCGCAAAATCCTCGGAAGAGTGTTGCTATTCCTGTGGTTTTGCTCAATCGCCGCAGCCAAATCTGACCTAAATCTGGGCGCCAACTCTGGGAACCTATTTTTGCGCGAGCCCTTAGAACAGCAGCATTTTTTTGGACTTTTTCTTGGCTCTCCTCTTTGGCCTGAATGAAGTACGTTTGTATAGTTCAAGATACTTGATTAAACAGAGTTTCATGTCCTTCCTCTCACAGATCTCCTGAATCCCCCGTATGTCGTGATAGTAATCGAGCTGTTGATAGATCTTTTTGGATATCTGGTGTAGATGGTGGGATCGGACTAGCCCTTCATCCACCTCAAATCCCCTGGCCTTCATGACCCGAGGCCCCGCAAAAATTACCAGGGCACCGGGTTCTGCGATCATGACGTCTCCGAGGGCGGCATAGCTGGCAATTGCGCCGCCTGCAGAAGGATCTGCCAGGATGGAAATATAGGGGAGCCCGTGTCTCTTCAACCGGTTTACCGACTCGATGGTTTTTACCATCTGCATAAGCGCTGATATCCCTTCGTAGAGCCTTGCACCGCCCGAACAGCAGAGGCTCACGAATGGCAGATTTTCCTGAATGGCAAGGTCTACGGCCCTTCTGAACTTCTCGCCAAACACCACACCCATGGAACCTCCGCAGTAATAAAAGGTCCCGATGGCCATGACCACGGGGAAGTGGTATATTTGTGCCCTTCCAACAACAAGGGATTCCTCAAAGTGAGAACGTCCCTCTTGTTTGGCCAGAAAATCTCGATAGTAGTCGGTGATGGCATCCTCTTCAAGGAGTTGGTCAACGGTCAGGTTTCGGTAAAGTTCGTGGAAGGTCCCTGTGTCTGCAAGACAGTCGATCCACCCGCTGGCACCAAGGGTGTAAGAATACCCGCATTCCGGACACACATTGAAATTGTCAAGCAAGGACTTGAGGGGGATTAGTTTGCCGCATCCTTTATGGTGTTTGCCATCTCCCTGGCTGGCGCCGCATCGGACAAACTCGGTGTCGGACTCGATGTCCTGGGGATTTCCATAGTCGTCGGCCACCTCTATCAGGCTTGTATAGTTGACAATGTTGATATCCGGCGGGGGCTTGCGAAATGCCTTCTTGATAGGTTTTTCTATGTACCGCTTGATGTCATAAAGTCTCCCGCTCCCTTTGGAAACACCGTATTGTTTGGCCCTGATCTCTCGTTTCTTGATCAGTTTAGGAATACGTGAACGAGAAAGGTCTCTTATCGCCTTGACAAGAAACTGTCTGATGTTTTCGGCGGTCTCCTGTTGATTGGTGACATCCTCGGGTGAAGGCACGATTCGATCGATTACATCGAGATTTTTGAGGTCCTTGGCGGTGGGTTTAAGAATGGTAAGGGCATCCTCAATGCGGGTCGGGTCTCTGAATACAATGGAGGCCATGCTCTCGGGGGGGGCTGTTGCATAAAGGGCATCTTCCATCTGGCCCCTGATGTCCGTCACCTGAATGGCCAGAGCCCCCCCACTCCCTCCTTCCCCTAAGATCAGGGATATGGTCCGTATGGGCAGGGTCAAAAATTCCCGGATCAGGTGTGCAATAAAGAAGGCCTGAAAACGCTCTGCCGAATACATGGAGATGTCTGCACCATAGGTGTCGATTATGGAGAATACGAAGGTATTTTCAGGGTCCGAAGCGCGGGCCCTTTTCAACACAGTCAATATGTAGGAATGATCGTCCGAGGTAAGCATTCCATAATTCAACTTCTTTAGATCCTCTTTGGTCTTCAGATCTTCAGGCCTTGGCTTTTGTTGGGCAATCAAAAAAAGCTTCTTTTGTTCAAACTGGCAGGACCCCGCTAAGAGAGACCCTTTTGGGGCCAGGAAGGGTTCAAAATCCGGGAACAGCCTATCGATTATATGAGAAGCCCTGGGCCGGAACGGGTGCCGGGTCCTCTTTTTAAAGATCTCAACGAGGTCTAACTTGGCCATGATGGGTATCCTTTTGAAATTTGCTTGGCAGCCAAGATCCAAGATCAATGAATTTCAACAACTGGAATCACAAAACAAGATCCAACAAGGCCTAATTAACATTCCTTTAAACAATTATCAATTATTTCCCGTAGAGTTTATCTTTCGGTGACCCATAAGATGTACAGGGGAACCGTGCCGAGTTAATAGCCTTTTTACCAGGAGGAGGGAATGTTCCTGGTTTCTTGGGTTAAAATCTGTTGAAGTAGTCCTTGAGGATTCTGGCGTGATCAAAGGCCAAATGTTCAGGAATGGAATTGCGGAAAAAAATCCCCACGTCTTTGGCATCGTCAGCTGCCTTGGGTTTTCCGGCACCTCTGGCCACAAAGACCACAGAGATGGTGTGGTGTCTCGGGTCCCTTTGGGGATCGGAATAGGCACCCAATTGATACAAAAGCTCCACCTTCAGGGATGTCTCTTCCTCAGCTTCTCGAATGGCAGCTGATTCAAGGCTCTCACCGTAATCCACAAAGCCCCCGGGGAGGGCCCATCCGGCCGGAGGATTTCTTCTCTTTATGAGTAAGATGCCGGTGTCTTCCCTCAAGGCATGTTTCTGCGGAGGGGTGGCGTCTATTTCGATAATGATATCAACCGTGGGAAAGGGGTTTCGATATTTTTCCACCATCTTTCCGCAGTGGGGACAAGAGAGGTGTTGTTTCATGAGTCCTGTTCGTCCTTCAGGATCTTGTTGTTGCCGATCTGAAAAGTACCAACGCAATCAGAGATATCATTTTTTTGCCGGAAAAAGAACCCCGTTTCAGGAGGGTGAAAGTTTTTCCCTATGGTCACGATGTTTCAAACAGGGCTTTCATTTTTTTCAGGACCTCTTCTGCATTGACAAAGGATTGGATCCTGAGAGCCTTTACCTCCCTCCCCTGCCCGTCAATAAAGATGATAGTGGGGACACCCCGGATTTGAAAACGTTCCAGAATCTTCTCCTGGTAGGGATGCCGTTTTGTCAAATCGACCCGGACAGTAACGAAATCCCGGCTCAGCTTCACGACATCTGGATCGGTAAATACCTTTTTGTCCAACGCTTTGCAAGGGCCGCACCAATCTGCGTAAAAATCCAGGATCACAGGTTTGTCTTCCTTGGCAGCCTCCGTGAGGATTGCCTGGTCATACGGGACCCAATGAACCGTCTCACCTGCCGAGGGCTTGAAGAGCAGGAAGATGATTGCCACGCCTACCAATAGCACGCCAAGGCCCTTCTTGACGGACTTGAAAATACCGGGGACCCCACTGCTTCTGTCGAACCACCCGAGGTGCAGCCCTGCGGCTACAAGTATTGCCGCGAAAAGCACGGATTTCCCGGTGGCGCCTGGAATGAGAGGCTCCAACAGATAGCCCGCCATGCCCATGAGGACCCATCCCATGAGCTTTCTGATCCATACCATCCATTGCCCTGACATGGGTAGCCTTTCCAGGGTCCCCGAGAAGATCGCCAATATTGAAAGAGGCAGACCCAGACCGATGCTCAAGACAAAAAAATAGAGAAATCCCAGGAAGGCATCCCCTTTTTGTCCCACGTAGGTGAGGAGCCCCAGGATAAAGGGACCGAGACAGGGGGCAGCCACAATTCCCAGGGTCAGGCCCATGAAAAAGCTCCCGAAATACCCACCGATGTTTCTGGAGGCAACTTGGGTCAGACCCGAAGGGATACGAAATTCCCAAAGGCCAAAAAAGCTCAGACCCAGAGAAACCAAGATTCCTGCCACAACCATCAAGACCAAAGGATTTTGGAGGGCAGAACCCAGTAAGCCGCCGGAAAGGGCGGCAGTCAGGCCCAATATTGAGTTTGTAAAGGCAAGACCTGAGATGTAAAGGAGTCCATGGAGAACGACCTTCCCCCGTATCTTTTCTCCCCTGCCCCCAAAATAGGAGACGGTGATGGGGATGAGCGGATAGATGCATGGGGTGAGATTTAGGGCAAGCCCACCCAAGAAAATGGCAAGAAGGGTCAGCCAGAGACCGCCATCCATGCTCCATCCGGATACCGGTTCAGGATTTGCCGGATCTGCCTCTTCTGAATAGAACATTGTCTGGTTTTGGAGGCTCGAATGGGCGCCCCGGGGAGCAACCAATAAGGAAAGCGAGATCGGTACTTTTTGCGGCGGTAAACACAAGCGCGATGAACAGGCCTGAAAAGAAATCCCCCCATTTATCAAATGTTCACCCGGCGTGATTTCGGGGTTGACCCTCAATCGGGCACGGACAAGAAATTGTCGTGAAAAGACCTCGACCGGTTCGTTGGTATATTCGAACTTCTTCTTCTCGGGAGGGGGGAAACGGAGGTCCTCCACCGTGAGTCCTGGTAGGTTGGAAAGAGAGAGAACCGTCGGGATTAGGCCATCTGCGCCGGCCTTTGTCCCGTGGATATACCAGGGAGTGGCGACATTGACTTTAAAAAGAATAGGATAGGTTTCACCGGCCGGATACTGATCACGGGAGTTTATGACATCCACTTGGACGATGGGCTTTTTGGTGGAGGTTCCCCAGGTGTTGGTGGGGTGGCACAATAGACTTGCGAGGACAAAAAGGCATGACCCCAAGGAATATCGTACCAGGAACCTAACAGTTAAAAACATAGGACTTTTTATTTTCATTCCTTGCCAAATAAAGGAGAGATTCGGGCCCGAAGCCAAGTTTTGTAAAGAGTTTTTTTTCCACCTCCTTACAGAGGTCAAAGTTCTTTCTGATTGCCCGGTCGATTCCCGCCCGGTTCCCGCCGTATCGTTCCAGGATATAGGAAAGGCGTTCTTTGAGAGTAACTACCTCATCATGGTTTACACGTTTGTCCGCATAATAGACGATTTCCGTCTCCGAGCAGTTCTCATTGAGAGAATAGTCACGCAGTCTCACATGCTGGCCCACGATATCTGCAATCTCATCGAGGCTATTTTGAATACAGATTTGTCTGCCGATTTCAGCGTGGTCCCAGTTGGAATTCAGACATGCTGTCTTTCCAATGTCGTGGAGGAGAGCTGCCGCCGTGGTTTTTTTGACGGAAACACAGACACCGGCATCCAGAAGCCCCGTTGCGATCAGGCGAGCCACTCTTGCAACCAGCACGGAGTGGGCCTTGATATTGTCAAACATCTCATATCTATCCATCAGTTGAAAGCAGATTTCGGTCGAAGGGATCATCGTAGCCTTGAGGTCAAGGGGGTCCGGTCTTGTCGGGTTTACAGCGAAAGTACGCCCAAAAATCTATCAAGTTCTGAATTGACTTTCAAGTGAAAAGTAAAGGGCAAAACAGCCAAACCCAAGGTCCACACAGATATTGACAAAGGTCTGTGTTTCCGCTAAGTTTCTGCAAAATCATATAAAGAGAAC
>JABMQV010000759.1 GCA_013203065.1 Desulfobacteraceae bacterium
GGGGATTTCCGTCCGGGTCGCCGCCTCCAAGACGGGCGGCCACCGTTATTTCTTTGATGAGCCTGGTAAAGATCTTGCCCCGTTTGGCATCTGCAGCGCCTTTCTTGTGCTTAATTGAACTCCATTTTTAATGACCTGACATTTGCACCCTCCCCAATATCTTGATAGTTGATTAAGTGTTTGGTTCCTTCAAATCAACTGCTCTACGATTGGCTATTTCACCAGATCTAGTCCCACCAGATATATTTCCCTGCTCCCCTTACGCGTGGCTGTTGGCCTGAAAAGCCTTGTTCGTTTGAAATGTCTTGATGTCTCAACCCTAAAGTGTCTGAGATCTTCCCCCTCAAAGACCTTGCAGACAAAATGTCCCCTCACCTTGAGCACCGCATAAGCGATTTCTGCGGCCCTCGCTGCCAGCGACATGGAGCGGTTTGTGTCTACTGACCGTATGCCGGTTGTCTGTGGCGCCAGGTCGCTGAGAACCACACCCCTCGGAGCAATCTCTTTGGCAAGCCATTCCACGTCAAGAGACAAGACATCGGCCGGAATGAACCTGAAGTTTGAGGGGAGAAATTGTTCGGGCCGGGTCAGGTCTATACCCACCACCTCCCCTTTCGGACCGACCTTTCTTAACCCATACTGTGACCACGAACCGGGGAAACAGCCCATGTCCAAAAGCCGGTCATCCTTTTTAATTATCCTGAATTTCTTGTCTATTTCTTTGAGTTTATACACTGACCTCGCAAGCCAGTCTTCGTCCCTGGCCAGACGGGTGTAATGATCTTCCCATCTGTTTGTTTTCATGCTGTAATCTTTATCACAGATATACCCCCTTGGCAAAAAAAATATACTTGCTCGATTCTCGATAGGGTCTCTCAGTACAAACATTATTTGCAATTTACGGAGGCAGTATTACAATTAGGAGAGTTTCGATTAGGACGTCTATCATTGGAGGTATCCGTAAAAATGGAAACGGTTGTAATTGAAGGGGTTGAGCTCCACTTGGTTGAACCTGACCAGGTGCCCATGTCATGGGTCGGGCAGCCTGAGTTGGTCACCCAGGTCTTGGCAGCATGGTTGGTGCTCGGGGAAGATGATCTGCCCCTGAGCCCGAGGCTGCTGGGTAAGCCGGGCGTCGGGAAGACGACCCTGGCCTATCACGCCGGGAGGGTATCCGACAGGCCGGTCTATCTCTTTCAGGCCACCATGGACACCAGACCCGAGGACCTGATCGTGACTCCTGTGATTTCTGAGGAAAGACAGATAAGATACACTGCCAGCCCCGTGGTTTCCGCCATGATCAAGGGCGGCGCTGCGGTCATCGATGAAGGGAATAGGATGAGCGAAAAGAGCTGGGCCTCCCTGGCCCCCCTCCTCGATAGCCGGCGGTATGTGGAATCGATTGTGGCAGGCATCAAGATAAAGGCCCATCCCGATTTTCGTCTCTGCACCACAATGAACGACGACGCCAGCACGTTTGAGCTTCCCGAATATATCCATTCAAGGCTTCAACCCCAGATTCACATCGATTTCCCTGAAAGGGAGGAAGAGCGCCTGATCTTGAAAAAAAACCTCCCCTTCGCGGATGATAAGATCCTCGATTATGTAGTGGAGTTCTTGCAAGCCGCCCATGGGGCCGACGAGCGCTATTCGGTCAGGGACGGCATTAATATTGCGCGATACGCATTGAAAAGATTTGCCCGGGATGTTGGCGGGCAAGAAACGGCAGGGGAACCGAAAAGGACGAAAGCAGTTTACCTCAAAGAGGCTGCCTCCATGATCCTGGATACCAACGCGGCAGAATATTTCAAGGAGTTGCTGGATCAAGCGGGTCATGAAAAGGATTGAGTGGGAAAATATCAGACTGGTCCCGATCCTTCATAACCGGATGGAATTTGCCATAGAGGTAAAACGGCAGTTTGAGGAGTTCAGGCCGGACCATGTGGCCGTGGAATATCCTGACACACTGAAGGGCAGAATCTTGGAGGGGGTAAAAAGGCTCCCCCTTCTCTCGGTAGTCCACTACCAGGAGAGGGATGGTGCCTTCACCTACCTGCCCCTGGAGCCTACCGACGGACAGGTAGAGGCCATCAGGATGGCGCTAGAAAGGCGTATCCCCGTTCATTTTATAGACCGGGATACAGCGGAATATCCCCTGGATTCCACCCCCATGGCAGACCCTTACGCCCTAAAGAGGATTGGCCATTTTGCCTATTGCCAGGCATATATAAGGCTTCATTGGAATGATCGTTCTTCTCCCGAGGATACCTTGAGGGAAAAGACCATGGCCTATCATCTCCAGCAACTGAGCAGGGAGGGGGGAAGAACCCTCTTTGTGGGGGGGGTGTCTCATATCCCGGGAATCCTGAAGATGCTTGGGCAGCCGCAGACCCAGGTGATTGGCCGGAGGAGGCGAACGGGGGTTGGCCTGGCGCACCTCCATAAAGAGTCGAGCCGGGAGGTTATGGGCGAGATGCCTTTTCTTGCTACGGCCTACGAACGGGCCAGATCGCATGAGGACTACGAAAAACTTGATCGACTCCGGATCAACAACCAATTAATAACTGTTGCCAGAAAGAGACATTGGAAGAACAGCAGGGAGGAGTTGTCGCTGAGCCAGATCAGGGTTCTTCATAAATTTTCCAGAAATTACGCGCTGCTTACCGGGCATCTTGTACCCGACTTCTACCAACTCATCATTGCGGCCAGGGGGGCGGCAGATGATAATTTCTCTTATGAGGTGTGGGAAAAGGGGAGTGAGTATCCCTGGCAGACGGAAGAGCCCGGACTTCCGGTCCTCCGCCTTAGGGGAGAAGACCTCTTTCTGGATCATAAAAGGATAAGGTTTCATCGCCAGCTCAAAACCCTCAGAAGGCGTTTGGTGCCGGTGCCGGTCAGGAAAAAGGAGAGGGAAAGATATCCGGGTGAGTGGCGCGCAGGTTTCAAGGGATTTTCTATCTGTTCCTATCCGCCTGAGGATGTGGTCATTGAGGGGTATGGGAAATATCTACAAAAGAAGGCCCTGGAGATCAGGTCTGAAGAGAATTCCCGTATCGAACCGTTCACCAGTTCCATGCTGGACGGTCTTGATGTCAGGGAGACCATACGGAAGTGGGGCCAGGGTAAAGTGTACGTAAAAGAGGAGAGACCGATCAGGGGGAGGGTGGGCTCAGTGGTGGTAATTTTTGATCCTGATTTTGCCGACACGGACGGGAGAGAAAATTTCCCCTGGCATGTTACCTGGCTGGGGGAGCATGATCAGGAATCGGATATGGCCTTTTACAGCACACTTGCAGGAGAGGTGATGGAAGGACCAGGGGTTTCCAGGTGCCAGTATGGGGGATTCATGCTCACCTACCCTCCCCTTCGGGTCTATGATATATGGAAAGATCCTTTTTTCCAGATGGCCAGAAGCAAGCCGGAGAGACTGCTCATGGCCGCCCTCGACTACAGCCTTGAAAAACACGTTGTTTACGTGGCGGCCACGCCCCCCCCAGGCTGGTGTCTGAGCATGGCGGCTCGTCTGGGCAAGAAGGTCATCTACCTTCCCATAGGGACGCTTTCCCCCGCCACATTGAAAAAGATCAAGCAGTTTCATGTTTTGGACGGCCATCCCGTGAGGAAGTACGCCCATCACTTTATCTCACCCTCTCGCCGAAGTTTTCCAAATAAGTAGCCACCTCAACAGTTTTTTGTTGTCAAGGGCTTATTTTTGAGATTAAAATGAAAGGGTTGTTTTTGTGGGTCAAAAGCCCCCGCCTATCTGGATATTGGGGGCTTCATGTGACCGGCCGTGGATCCTTGAACCCCTCGGATCAAACGATGATCGGAGTACGAGAAGGATAGCATGAAATCCAAACTCAAATCTCTGAGACGAGATCCTAGACCCCTCGCGAAACTCGCTTTGGTTATCCTGTCTATCTCGTTCGGGTTTTTCCTGGGAGGCGGCTGCTCGAATGAAGAGCCGTATGAGGATAAGAAAGCCACGAGAGTTGTGCGGATCAAGACACCTCCCCTAAAACGGGATTTGCCCTTGGAAAGGGCGGCGGACAAATCGGAGGAAAAGGTATCCTTGAAAAATGCTGGAGCCCCTTCTGACGGGCAAAAGGATGCAGGGCGCCCCCAGGAAAAACCGTCTAAACCGGAAAATGTAAAACCAGGGGAGGCAGGTGACTCCAAGAAAAAGTCAGATTTGAAAATCACTGAGCCCCCCTCTGCGGTAAAAAGGAAGGTAAGCCCGCCACGGAAGGAACAATCTGAACCGGCGGAGGCAGCGGGGGCCGGGGCAGGCTTCTACAAGGTACAAAAAGGGGATAGCCTTTACAGGATTGCGGGGCGCAAGGAAGTATACAATGATCCCATGAGATGGCCCAGCCTCTTTCGTCTAAACATGGATAAACTTGACCAAATGAAAGTGGGAGAGGGTTTTCAGCACAAGGAACTCCCCGAGGGCCTTGAGCTGAGGTTTACGCCGCCATCCGAGGCTGCTGAAAATCTGGATAAACTGGGGCCGAAACCCTGGGTGGTCAATGTCATGTCCGTGGAAAATCCCGGGCGGATAGTGCCGGCCGCAACTGCCCTTATGAAAAAGGGCTATCGTGTATACCTCACCAAGGCCAGGATAAAGGGGAAGGATTGGATTAGGCTCCGCGTGGGCTTTTTCAAGGATAGCGCTGAGGCGGGCGCGGTTCGTAAAGAGATCATGCCCCTGGTAAAGGATGCCTGGCTTGCCAAAATAGGGAACAGGGAGTTGGAGAAATTCGGGGGGTTTTGAGTTCGAGCCATAGGGTGAAAGGTCAAGGATGAAGGGGAAGAAGGTTATTGTCGGTGTCAGCGGTGGGATCGCTGCCTATAAGGCGGCGGAACTGGTCAGGCTTCTTGTGAGGGCGGATGTCCACACCAGGGTGGCCATGACATCCAATGCGACCCGGTTTGTAGGACCCCTCACCTTTGAAGCCCTTTCGGGAAACCGGGTCATCTGGGACATGTTCCATCAGGAAGGCACCGCCCTGGACCATATCACCTGGGGCCAGGAGACAGACCTCATAATCATTGCGCCGGCCACGGCCAATCTTATTGCCAAGCTGGCACACGGCATCGGCGATGATTTTCTGTCCACCATGGTGCTTGCGGCCACAGCCAGGATACTGGTTTGCCCCTCCATGAATTCCCAGATGTTTATGAATCCTTCTGTCCAGGACAATCTTAGGCTGCTCAGGGAAAGGGCAATGACCGTAATGGAACCCGGCGAAGGGTCGCTGGCCTGCCACACCGAAGGCCCTGGAAGGCTTCCGGAACCAGAGGAGATCATCGAAGTGGCCCGGGCCCTGATGACCCACCAAGACCTCTCCGGGCTGAAGATCCTTGTGACCGCCGGTCCGACCGTGGAGCCCATGGACCCCGTTCGATATATTACCAACCGATCCACGGGAAAGATGGGGTATGCCCTGGCCAGGGCTGGATGCCAAAGGGGGGCATCGGTAGTTCTTGTGAGCGGGCCTACATCACTGAAGCCGCCATCTGGAGTTGCCTTCTGCGGTGTAAAGACGGCAGCGGAGATGAGAAAAGCAGTTCTTGAAAACTGTTCCGAATGTGATATGATTATTAAGGCAGCGGCGGTATCTGATTACAGACCACGACAAAGCGCACAACAAAAGATAAAGAAAGGCGGAGATTCCCTGTCACTCGAACTGGTGAAGACACCGGATATTCTTGCGGAACTGGGCGGCAGCAGGAAGGAATCCCCATTTATTTTGGTTGGATTTGCGGCGGAGACAGAGGACCTGCTTTCAAATGCCAAAGAGAAATTAAGCGCTAAGGGTCTTGATATGATTATTGCCAATGATGTCTCAAGAAATGATGCAGGGTTTGAGACCGACACCAATAAAGTCAAGATGATTTACAAAGATGGGCAGGTGGAAGATTCACCACTGATGTCAAAGGATGAAGTGGCCCATTTGATCCTGGACAGGGTGAAAGCCCTTTTGGAAGGTGGCGCTTCTTAAAGATGGAATCGGAAATTTCAGAGATCTTTGGCCATTTGGGAAAACTGATTGAGGCCCACAGGGACATGGGGTTGGAGCCACCACCTCTTTCGGATGATGCGCTGCGCTATCTTGAAGTTGCAGAGTCTGGAATCAACACCATCAGGGCAAAAGAAGCCAAAGCGCCTTACACTCCGGATGGCGCTCCGGACCGTGGGGAACAGCCGCATAGTCTCGAGGCATTGAGAACCGCCATAGGGGAATGCAAGCGATGCAAACTCCACAAAAACAGGTCGCGTTTGGTCTTTGGAGAGGGTTCCCCCAGGGCCGAACTGGTCTTTGTGGGGGAAGGCCCGGGGCAGGAAGAGGACATGTCGGGGCGGCCCTTCGTGGGTGAAGCCGGCAGGCTTCTGACCAAAATTATCGAGAATGGCATGAGACTGGCCAGGAAAGAGGTCTATATCTGCAATGTGGTGAAATGTCGCCCGCCCGGAAACAGAGACCCTGAGAGAGATGAGATCGCGGCCTGCATCCCCTTCTTACAACAGCAGCTCCGAATTATCGGGCCCAAGGTCATCTGTTCGCTCGGCCGAGTAGCCGCCCAGTGTCTCATCGGTCCCGGGTTCAAAATTACCGAGGAGAGGGGAACCTGGCGCTCCTATGAGGAGACCCCGCTCATGCCCACCTACCATCCAGCCTATCTCTTGAGATATCCGTCCACAAAACAGCAGGTGTGGGAGGATATCAAAAAGGTCATGGGGCATTTGGGCCTGGAGGTAAAGAAAAATGGTTAGGACACGGGCCAACATCTTCTTCCGGGTCGCATTAATTGGGCTTGCTGCCTCTGCAATGTTTTTTTCCGGGGAACCTGCGGCTGCCCCGGCCGGTAATGAAGTCATGATTATTGAGCTCGAAGGCCCTATCAGTCATGGAAATGCCTTGTACGTGACGAGGGGCCTTGAGGAGGCCCGGAAACAGGGCGCAAAGCTCTGTATATTACGGCTTGATACCCCGGGTGGACTTGGGTCCTCCATGCGTACAATCGTCAAGGCCATTCTGAATTCACCGGTCCCTGTGGCAGTGTATGTGGGTCCCAGGGGGGCTGGGGCTGCCTCAGCAGGAGTTATGATCACGGTTGCGGGTCATATTGCGGCCATGGCACCGGGCACGAACATCGGGGCTGCCCACCCAGTGACAGCAGGGGGCAAGGACATTGGAAAGACCATGTCAAAAAAGGTAGTGAATGACATGGCCGCATATGCCAGGGGGATTGCGGAA
>JABMQV010000760.1 GCA_013203065.1 Desulfobacteraceae bacterium
GTGTTAGGCACGCCGCCAGCGTTCGTTCTCAGCCAGGATCAAACTCTCCACTTAAACTTAATTTATTTCAGGGTATAAAACCCTTTTTTTCTCAGAGGCCTACGCTGCGTCACTATTTAGTTTTCAAAGAACAAACCGATGACACAATACTAAGTCATTCGGACATTTGTGTCAAGGCATTTATTTGCTCAAAAACAAGAGCTAGAGTTTTATCTGGATCCATCCTAAATGTCAAGACAAATTTTGGCTCTTTGTGAAAAAATCTGCGCCTATTACCTCTGCCTCAAAAATTCCCCTATCATATCCACAACATAATAAATCTGCTCAGGTCTCAGTTCCGGATAAATCGGGAGCGCCAGCGTCCTTTTTGAAGCCTCCACCGCGACCGGGAAATCATCACTTCTGTAACCAAGATATTCGAAACACTCTTGCATATGGAGCGGCACAGGATAAAAAACCTCCGACCCAATCCCCTTTTCAGCCAGATACCCCCTGAGATCGTCCCTCCGCTCTTTGATTTTGATCACAAATTGATTGTAGACATGTCTTTCTTCAATTTCTTCCGGCAACAAGACCCATTCCAACCCTTGCTTTTTAAACAGGCTCCAATAAAGCCTGGCATTTTCTCTTCGCTTTTTTGTCCACTCATCCAGATATTTTAGTTTTACAAGCAGCACGGCTGCCTGGAGGGAATCCAGCCTGAAATTTCCCCCGATAAACCTGTGGGCGTATCTGTCCACATCTCCGTGGTTACGCATTGTTTTTAACTTTTCGTGGATGGCCCTGTCATTGGTCGTCACCATCCCCGCCTCACCAAAGGCCCCCAGATTTTTTGTTGGGTAGAAGGAAAAACATCCATAGTGACCCATGGAGCCCGCCCTTTTTTTGGGCCCTTCATTTCCGAATCCGTATTCGGCCCCCATTGCCTGAGCAGCGTCTTCAATCACCGAAAGGTCGTGCGCTTCCGCTACTTTCAAGATTCGTTCCATATCCGCGCACTGACCGAACAGATGAACGGGTATGATTGCCTTTACCCTGGCCTTCTCTTCCTCATCCATCTGCGAAAGTGCCAGATCAAGCGCGTCAGGATCCATGTTGTATGTGCCCTTATCGATATCGACAAACACCGGTCTGGCACCCACCCTTGCCACGACGCCTGCAGTGGAGAAAAAGGTGTATGGCGTTGTCAGCACCAGATCTCCGATCCCAACACCCGCCGCCATCAGGGAAATCAGCAACGCATCGGTACCCGAAGATACCCCAACGGCATAATCACACTGGCAATAACCGGCAATCCTCTCTTCCAGTTCTTCGACCTTTGGTCCCAGAATAAACCGCTGGGAGTCAAAGATCTCCTCTGTGGCCGTCAAGATCTCTTCCCGGATATTTGCATATTGCTCTTTTAGGTCGAGCAACGGTACTTCCAATTTAACCCCCTATCTTATTCACTCCAAATTCCCAAAGGACGCGCAAGACCGTGGAGCCGAATGATACAAACCACATGGCTGGAAAGGATTTCCGCCTTTTCGTCTCCGTTTATAATCCATTTGCGCATCGATCCGAGGGATCACGAACCGCCCTTTATTTTGGAGAAAATGCCCCAAGTCTGGAGTAACTCCAGGGCATGGCGCACCTGGTTGTCCTTTTCGACAAGCATTTTGGCCTTAATTGCCTTTTCGTCCTTCCCATTTTTCTCGGGCCGCTTTTCGGTCTGCTTTTTTTCATTGGGCATATGGTTTTTCAGATCCTCTTCTCTGAAAAAGTGAGGGGAGCTTTTCTCTTCTTTTTTGCTTGGAGGAACATATGCCAGTTCGACATCCGGGTTGATACCGCTGAGCTGTATGGATTTTCCACTTGGGGTATAGTAGAGAGAGGTGGTCAAACGAAGCCCTGATCCATCCGACAGAGGCAGAATTGTCTGAACAGAACCTTTTCCAAACGTCCTCGTGCCTAGAATAATGGCCCTCTTGTTGTCCTGAAGTGCCCCGGCCACGATTTCTGCGGCACTGGCACTTCCGCCATTGACCAGGACGATGATCGGATAGTCTCTCTGCTTTTCGTCCTTATGGGCCGTGGCCTTGATATTATGTGAGTTGTCCCTCCCTTTGGTGCTCACGATGACGCCGGAGTCCAGAAAAAGCTCTGATACTTCTATTGCCTGGGATAAGAGTCCTCCAGGATTATTCCTCAAATCTATAATCAAGCCCTTCAATTTCCCTTGGCTTTCCAGCCCTTCAAGGGTCTCGGAAAGATCCCTGGCCGTCTTACTTTGAAAAGTGGAGACCCGAACATATCCGATCTCCGGGGTCAAGGAGTAATGTCTTACGCTTTTGAGCGGTATGACGTCCCGTGTGATGGAAAAATCTAAGGGCTTTTGAACACCTTTCCGCGCGATGGTCAATTTGACTGGGGTGCCCTTGGGCCCCCTGATTTTCTTGACCACATCCAGCAGCGTCATATCCTTGGTGGACTTGCCCTCAACCTTGATGATCTTATCCCCTGCCTTGATCCCTGCCGTATCGGCCGGCGTGCCTTCGATCGGGGAGACCACGGTAAGGATATGGTCCTTGACTGTTATTTCAATACCAATCCCCGAAAAACTCCCCTTTGTCTCCATCATCAAATCTTGATGCTCCTCCTTTGTCATAAAAGAAGAGTGCGGATCAAGGCTTTGCACCATCCCTTTGATGGCTCCGTAAATCAATTTCTGAGGATCCTGGGGATCCACATAATTCTTCTCTATCTGTCTCAGGACCTCCGTAAAAACATCTATGTTCTTGTATACATCCTTGGTACCTGCCTTGACCTCACCGCCACTTCCGTTAAGAAAAAGGGCCCCGGCCAAAAAGACGGAGATCAAAACGACGCTAATCCCAAACCTTCTCTTGAAAACTGGCATTTTCTTGCTCCTCAAATCAATTTACCATTCAACAACCAACACCGGAGCCCGTTCGGTCTCTCCTGGGCGCTGCGGTTGTCAAAGGCCACTGCTCATAAAAGCTTTAGTAGATTCATTCACCAAAAACAACCCAAAAAATTGTCAGTATCCGCGCTTCTTCGACAGCAATCCTAATAGCTCCTCCAATAGAAATAAGATAATCAGGAAGCGTATCATATCAAATATTCTCTTAACAGCAAATTTTGTGCTACCTACCGAACCTTTAGCCACTTTAAGGGATCTAGATTTTTCACTCCCCTTCTGATCTCGAAATAGAGTCTCCCCCCCGGTGAAGGTCCGCCGTTCCCTGCCTGACCGATAACCTCCCCCGCCGCCACCACATCCCCTTCTTTTTTGTTCCTCTTCCGGAGCCTTGCCGATACGGTGAAAAATCGAGAACCATGATTGATTATGACGATTTCCCCGTAGCCCGAGAGCCTTCCGGAAAAATCGACCCTCCCCGGAAAAATGGCCCTCACGCTTGGATCTGAAGCCCCTTCGATAAAAACCCCCTCATGCAATTTGGGCCGTGAAGGGGGTATGGATGTGGAGTCCCTGATAATTTTCCCTTCCAGGGGAAAAGGCAACTTTCCCCCGGCGTCCTGGAAATTCAAGGTCTGGAGCATTCTGTGCGGCTCCTTATTTTCCACCTTGGAAAGCGCCTGCCTCAGATCCTTGGCAGCAAGCTGCAGTTCCCTCACTGCGGTCTCATAAAATTCCTTCTCCCCGTGTACTTTCATGAGACGCAGGGCCTTTTTTTCAAGGTCTTTTCTCAAAGACACTAATTGCCGTCTCTCTTTATTGATCATGCCTTCCTTTTCAAGAACGGCCTGTTTTGCACGGGCAACTTTGGCCTGCCGTCTGCTCAAGCCTTGGGCCAGTCTCGCCAATTCTCTTCGATCTTCCTTGACGATGGCCTTGAGATATTTCATCCTCCGCCAAAACTCATCCATATCCCGGACATCGGTAATGAGTCTGACATATCCTTTCCTTGCAAATTTATATAAGGTAATTAGTTTCCTTGCCAACCTCGCCTCGGCATCTCTTGATGCCCTTCGGGTCTCTTTTAATTTTTCCTTAAGCCCCCTGGTTTCAACGGCCGCGAGGCGGATCTTCTTTTTCAGGTCCTCAACGGAGCGTCTTTTCTCCTCCACATCCTTTTCAAGGGCATCCAGCCCTGCCAGCAGGTCCTTTTCCCGGGAATAGACGGTTTTCAGCTTACCTTTTTGGCTGGAAAGCTGGGATTCAATCTTTTCTATTTGCTCTTGTTTCTCTCCGGATCCCGGATCAGAAAGGACCTCAGGGTGTGCCGCTACGATGCAATAGAGCATGATGGCCGGAATAACAGCGACTTTCGATAATGGAAACGGGATTCCCTTTATCATATATCAAAAAAACGCCTTACTGCGATGAGGCTCCCCACCAAACCCAGGGCCACGCTTGCCAACAAAATCAAAAGCATATATCCATGAGGGAAGAAGACAAGATCGAAGACACCCAGGTTTGCAAAATGCAACTTTTCCGTTGAAAGCAGGTAATACCCCGCAAAAAGGATAAAGAGGGCTAGAATCCCGCTCACCATCCCCTGAATCGTCCCTTCCAACAGGAAAGGCATCTTGACGAACCAGTCGGTGGCTCCCACCAGCTTGAGGATTTCAATTTCTTCTTTTCTCGAATAAATGGTGAGTTTTATGGTATTGGTAACGATGAAGAGGATCCCCATACAGAGAAACCCTCCGATAATTATCCCGACCACCCTTATCAAACGCATGAGTCCTTTAAACTGTTTCAGCCAATCCTCGCTGTACTGAACCTCTTCCACACCTTCCAACATCTCCAGTTCTTTCTTTATCCTCTCAGGATCTACCCTCTGCCCTTCCCCCTTCTCAAAGACAACTTGAAGGGAGGCAGGAAGCGGATTGGCGGAAAGGCCTTCAAGGAGACCTGCCTGGTCACCCAAAACACGTCTCAAACCCTTCAACGCGTCTTCTTTGGTAATAAGGCGTTCAATCTCGGCCGCCGGTAAGCTTTTTATCCAGGAGGCGATCATATCTCTCTTGGCCTCGCTGATCCCTTCTTCAAGATAAACCGACATGGACAAGGAGTGTCCCCATCCCTGGACCCAGGCATTAAGATTTATGAAAAGAAGCAGGAATGTACCGAAGAGCAATATTGACACAAGCATTGTGCCCAAACCGATGACATGAACAAGCCGATTGTTCATGATATTCATCGATGCCTGTCTTAGAAAATAGGACCACGGTCTCAATTTCATTTCTCTTCGACAATCTTTCCCTGTTTTAAGACAATTGTCCGTTGCCCTGAGTCCTCAAAAAGTTCCTGGCTGTGGGTGGCTACAACGACGGTAGTACCTTTCAGGTGAATGTCTCTAAACAGGGTAAATATATCTTTGGTGAGATCCGCATCCAGGTTCCCCGTCGGCTCATCGGCAAGCAGGATCAAAGGATCCTTTACAATGGCTCTGGCAATAGCCACCCGCTGTTGCTCACCCCCCGACAAAGAAAGGGGGTATGCCTGTTCTTTTTCGGCCAGATTCACAAGCCTCAGTGATTGATGCGTCTTTTTCCTGATAAATGAACGCCGTTCGCCAATCACCTCCAGGGAAAGCGCCACATTCTCAAAGACGGTCTTCTTGGGAAGCAGTTTGAAATCCTGAAAAACAAAGCCCACCTTTCGACGCAACAGATCAAGGTTTGATCGGTTGATGCGATTGAGGTTTATGGCGTTAATCAGTATCTGACCGCTGGTGGGCCTTTCAGCGCCAAATATCAACCTCAGAAGCGTGGTCTTTCCAGCCCCGCTCGGGCCGGTAATAAAGACAAATTCTCCCCTGAGGACTCTCAGGGTGATATCTCTTAATGCGGCATTAGGACCGAAGTCTTTAAACAGATGAAATAGCTGAATCACTTTCGCCCATCGGTTGTAATGTGACCCTAGCCGTTGCGCCGAGTCGAACCCTTTGAGAA
>JABMQV010000761.1 GCA_013203065.1 Desulfobacteraceae bacterium
GACGACATCGAAAAAGAAGTATCCACCGTAAAGGGAATGGGTCTTGAGGTTATCAGCAGCGGCCGACGGGAAAACGGGAGCGGCTTTGCTTATCTGGATGCCGCTCAAAAAGGAGGCGTGACCCTGTTGATCAGGCAGAGTCCTCCTGAGAAATAAAGCCTATCCCTTTTATTACCCCTCCGAAGACAGGTTCGGAAAAGCCTCCCTTAGGTATTTCACATAATGATCTGTTGCCCTCAGAATGTGGGAACGGACGGCCATCTCAACCTCTTCCGCGTCCCCTTTGCGAAAAAGGCCAATTATCCTTTTGTGCGTCTTCTGGGATGCTGAAAAAGTTCTCTCAAAGTAGGTGATCGAATAGCTCAGCCAGAGGGATTCCCTGCGCATGATCTCAATACGGTTGATCAGGATCTTGTTATCGCTGTTTTCGATAAAGAACCTGTGAAAATCCCAATGACTGAAGAAATATCCCTTGAAGTCCTTCTTCCGAGCCAAGTTGGCCATTTCGGCAAGGATCGCGTCCAACTCAACATAACTGTGTCTCTCCAGCTTCTCTACCGTGAGCCGGGCGGCCAATCCCTCCAGCCAGGCACGGACCTTAAAGCTTTCCTGAATAAATCGCGGGGTAATGGTGCGGACAAATGACCCCTTCCGGGGGATCATTTCTACAAGCCCCTGCCCTTCAAGCTTCAGTAATGCTTCCCGAATGGGGGCCCTGCTTACACCCAACAACCGCTGAAGATCTGTTTCGACGATCTGTTGACCCGGCTGGATTCTCCCTTCAATGATGGCATCGCTTAGGTTGTTTGCGATGCCCGCCACAAGTGAACGGGGCAGATCCACGCCTTTAAAAATATTGTCCTTTGCCATACGCCTCTCACCGGCCCTGGGTTTCTGTCCGCTGATCAAACAACACACAGGAAGGGGTTTGCTTATAAACCTCTATGGCCACATCAGGACAGATCATGTAACAAAAGCCGCAACCTGTACATGTGGTGCTATCGTCGAAACAGGCGATTCGAATACCTCGGTGGTCCACCTCCTCGGCCAGCCTGATGCTCTTTTTGGGGCAGACCCATATGCATAACCCGCAGCCCTTACACCAGTCTGGTTTGATGGCGATCTTCCCTTCAGGGCTGCTCATCGAAGCCCCCGCTTTTACCTCTTATCTCTGCGGCCTCCACTCCTTTTCTGATCGCTTTTTCATTCAGGGGGATCAGGTCATGCCGGTATTTGGGAAGGACCCGTTCAAGTCCTCTCATGAGCGAGTCCAGTGAAACGGTGTTCAATACGTGAATCAATCCTCCCATGGCCACCATATTGGCCACCTGAATATTTTCCATTTCCGTTGCAATCTGATTGGCCGGAATATTAATAAATCTGAGATCCTCGCCTCCCGGGTGTGAACCAATGGCGGCGTCGTTATGAATGATAATCCCGCCCGGTTTCACACTACCCGTAAATCTATCAACCGAGGCCTGGTTCATGGCCATCAAACAGGTGAAAAACTTTCGAACAGGGGACCCGATCCTGTTGTCTGAAATGACAACCGTGCAATTTGCGGTGCCGCCCCGCATCTCAGGACCGTAGGATGGATAAAAGGTCACCTCAAGGCCTTCGTATATGGCGCCACAGGCCAACAACCTGCCCATCAACATGATCCCCTGACCCCCGAATCCGGCGATAAGGATTTCTTCTAACATTACAGGGTCTCCTTGCTCTTACTTGAAAATTCCCCCAGGGGGTAATGGGGAATAATCTCTTTTTCGATCCTCTCCATGCACCGCACCGAATCCAATCGCCAGTTAGTGGGACAGGTTGCAAGGATTTCCGCAAGACCAAACCCCCGATCTTCCATCTGAACCAGAAAGGCCTCCCGAATGGCCTTTTTGGCTATGAGGATGTTCTTGATATCGTGGACGGAAACACGGGCGATATAAGAATCAGGTGAAACGCCTGATAGCATCTCGGCCATTTTCAGAGGGTATCCGCTGGTTCGCGGATCCCGGCCGGACGGATAGCTGGTCGTAACCTCACCGAGTAAGGTTGTGGGGGCCTGCTGACCGCCGGTGGCCCCGAAAACACCGTTATTTACATAGATCACGGTAATACGTTCGCATCGCGAAGCGGCATGAACGATTTCACCGGTACCGATGGCCGCCATGTCCCCGTCTCCCTGATAGGTGAACACCACTGCCTCGGGTCGGGCCCGTTTCAGACCGGTGGCGACGGACGGACCCCGACCGTGAAGGGCCATGACCATATCGCAGTCAAACTGGCGCCAGTTTCTGACCGAACATCCCGCAGAGGTGATGCCGATTGCCTTTCTTGTAATATTCAATTCATCTAACACCTCAGCCACAAGCCGGTGGATGATGCCGTGGGAACACCCCGGACAATAAGGGAAA
>JABMQV010000762.1 GCA_013203065.1 Desulfobacteraceae bacterium
ACCAATCATCAATGTTGAAAATGCCTGTGCCTCAGGCTCAACCGCCTTCTATTTGGCCCATAGGGCAGTGGCGTCTGGTCAGGCACAACTGGCATTGGCTGTGGGGGTGGAGAAACTCTTTTGCGATGACACTGCAAGGAGTTTAGAGGTGCTTTCCACCTCCTCTGATCTGGATATTGAGGGGCAAATGGGAATACTCTTCGCGGGAATCTATGCCATGCGCATCCGCGTTCATATGGAAAGGTATGGCATCACCCGGGAGCAACTCGCAAAGGTGGCCGTCAAAAACCATGACCACGGGGCACTGAATCCCCATGCCCAGTACAGGGGTCGTGTTACAGTGGAAGAGGTCCTTGATTCCAGAATGATTGCTGATCCCATTACGCTGCTTATGACCTGCCCGCTAGGGGATGGTGCGGCGGCTGTCCTTGTGGGAACCAAGGATATGGCCCTGAGGATGGAAAAGAGACCTGTCCGGATTGCTACCACGGTATTGGGTAGTTTTGGTTTTCCTCGAAATGACGAGCCTTCCATTGTAGCTCGGGTCGCGAGACAGGCGTATCAAGAGGCTGGCATAAAACCACAGGATATTCAGGTTGCCGAACTCCATGATGCAGCCGCCCCCATCGAATTGTACCTTTATGAGGAATTGGGGTTTTGTGGCCCGGGTGAAAGCGGTCGGATGATCGATGAGCGCACCCCGTGGTTTGATGGAAGACTCCCTGTGAATACTTCGGGGGGACTGACGGCCAAGGGACATCCGGCAGGGGCCACAGGATTGGCACAGCTTGCCGAGGTCGTCTGGCAGATGCGGGGGGAGGCCGGAGAGCGCCAGGTGGATCCTCCCCCCTGTGTTGGCCTGGCGGAAAACGGGGGCGGGAATGTGGCCGGAGAAACGGCCGTCGTGGCCGTCCATATCTTGAAGGCATAAATCGATTCAAGACACCTTACCGGTTCAGGAGAATAGGACGTGAATATTGGTTATCTGCTCACAAGGAGTGCCCGTTATTTCAGGGACCATACGGCATTTGTGGTCGAGGATGAATCCATTTCCTATGAAGATCTCAACCGAAGGGTAAACAGGCTTGCCAATGCCCTCCTCTCCATTGGCCTGGAAAAGGGAGACCGGGTTGGGCTCTTATTTCACAACAGTATGGCCTATCTGGAAACTCACCTGGCCCTCTACAAGGCGGGGTTGGTGTGGGTACGGCTAAATGCACGTCTTGCGCCCAAGGAGATCCGGAGGATGCTTGAGGATTCGGAGGCACAGATCCTCATTCACGGTCCTGAGTTTCTTGAAACGGCTGAGAGTCTCTCAAAGGATCTTCGCTGGGTTATCCAAAAGGGTGGTGGCAGCGGGTTAGACTATGATGAGTTTCTGGAGAGAGGCTCGGAGCGCGAACCTGAGGTGGATGTTTTCCCCGATGATCTATCGGATCTCTGGTACACATCCGGTACCACGGGTGTACCAAAGGGCATCATGTTGACTCACCGAAATCTGCTCACGTGCACCCAGTTCCTTCTTACAGATGTCTATGATATCACCCGGGCGGACAGATTCCTGACCTCTGGTGCGTTGAGCCATGCCGGTTCGGTGAGGATATTGCCTTTTGTCATCCGGGGCGCCACCTGCCATCTTCACAGCAGTTTTGACCCGGAGAAGATGTTTGAAGAGATCGAAAGATGGAAGATAACGGATCTTGCCGTCGTCCCAACCATGCTCATCGCCCTGATGGACCATGCCAAAAGGCCCTATTTCGATATGAGTCCTCTGAAGCGGATAACCTATGCCGGTTCCCCCACACCCCTTGAAAGGATCAAAGAGGCATTGGAGATCTTTGGGCCTATCCTGGACCAGTCTTACGGTCAAGCTGAATCCATCATCACCATCACTCATCTTCCGAGGGAGGAACATGTGTTGAAGGGGGTCCCGGAGCAGGAAAGACGACTTGGGTCCGTAGGAAGAGAATACCCTGGTGTAGCGGTCAGGATTGTGGACGATGACGATCATTTTTTGGGTCCTAATGGGATGGGGGAGGTAGTAACACGCTCCGATCTGGTCATGCGCGGCTATTGGAAGCAGCATGAAGAAACTGCGAATGCTCTGAGAGGGGGTTGGCTCCATACCGGGGACATCGGCTATCTGGACGAAGGGGGGTATCTTTTCCTGGTTGACCGCAGACACGATAAGATCATTACCGGTGGACTCAATGTCTATCCTCGAGAGGTAGAAGAGGTCCTGTCTGCCCATCCAGCTGTGGCCCAGGCAGCCGTTTTTGGTGTGGAGGACCCATTCTGGGGCGAAGCGGTTACAGCGGCCGTGGTTAAGAGAAAGGGGATGGCCCTTTCAGATGATGAACTCCTGGCCTTTTGCAAAGAACGGATGACAGGATATAAGCGGCCAAAGAAAATACATTTTTTGGATGATTTGCCCAAGAACCTATATGGCAAGGTCTTGCGCAAAGACCTGCGAAAGCAGTTTGAAGCATCCTAAAAAAGATGGAAATGCCATAGAATTAAATCGTTGACGACAAATTGGCTAACATCTTCAAATCACTTGGTTCATACCTCTCCGTACTTGCCAGAATTCCCGGCGGAACATTAATGTGGACTTGGGGTCGGCCTTTACAAACTATACTAATTCTCTTTTCACCTGCAAAAGGAGTGCCTTTGGCATGTGGCATTCTTTGATGTGTGTAATAGTCCTTGGATAATTGAATGCGCAGGCAGATGTAGTGGAGTGGAATGTGAGTTGCACTTTGATTATCTACCTGCCTGATTTCACCTAATCTGCAAGAGAGATAGAAAACCAGTGGATTTTCACCATAACCAGGATATATCTCGAAGAGGGTAGAGGGTCAAGGGTGCTCTCGACCCATAACAAGAAGCGCAAAAGAGTCAAGGGCAGATTTGCCCCTTTTTCATTCGTCCATTCTCACGCTCGTGAGTTGATTATGAAGTCATCGTAACTGGCTGTCACCGGCTGAAAAACCGGCTGGCGGAGATTCGTATCCCGTTTTCGTCTGTCTTTTTCAGGACCTTGTCTTCAAGACAGATCTGAACCACAGGGATTCCGCCCAGAAGTCCTGCATGTTTGGTGTGATGCCTTTCAATGGCTCCATCCTTTGTCTTTGCCTCAAAAATGCACCACGGCTTCTGGTCTTTGGCGATCAGAAAGTCGCTTTCTTTGCCGTCTTTGGTACGGATGAAAAAGAGTTCATATAGCCCGATTCCCCTATCATTCCATCTTTCTATCATGCTTTTCAGCTCCACAGCAACGTAGTTTTCAAAGCGTTTGGGCATGTCGGGACAGCGGGTCCAATCGAAGAAATAGCCCTTTTTTTCCTTTTTGACAGCCCTTGAGATTTTCGCACTGTAGGGAGGGAGCAGAAACAGGGCATAGGATAGTTGGAGGGCTGAGATACAGTTCTTTATGGCCGTGTAGCTTATTCCCACATCCTCTCTGATGGCATTGAGGGACAGGGGAGACCCGACCCTTTCCGGCAGGAGACTCATCACCGTGGCTACGTTTTCCACGTCCGCAATGCGGGTCAGATCACGGATGTCCTCTCGTACCAGACGATCCACCATATCTCTCTGCCATCGGCGGTGAAAGGCGGATTTGGCCTTGGAACAGGGTTCTGGAAAGCCGCTGTAGTTGAGAAGTTGTTCCAATAGGTCTGATTCGTAGACAGGTCTTGACAGCTTCTGTTCAATGAAGTCAGAGACCGAAGATCCCTCATCCATATCAATCGGTTCACGATAGGAAATCTCGGCAAGGGACAAGGGAAAGAGTCGAAATAAAAAATAGCGGCCGGCTAGAGAGTCGCCCGATCTGCGGAACCAGTCCAGGCGGGCACTACCCGTGACAATAAACCGGCAATCCTTTTCAAATCGATCGAAGTAATCCTTCAGTATGTTCTTCCATTTTGGCATCTTGTGGATTTCATCAAAGCATATCCACAAGGGCCTTTCGCCTTCGAAGTCGTATAAATAGGTCTCGAAAAAATAGGGGTCATTTCGATATAGGTCTCTGACTTTCCTGAGATCCCAATTAAAATAGCCTTTGGGCATTTGGGACCCGTTCAGGAATGACCTGGCCAGGGTCGTCTTGCCTACCTGGCGCGGCCCTGCGACAAAACGCATCTGACGTCCAAAATCAGGACTGAAGCATATTTCTGTGAGGTGCCTTTCGATCATATGGCCAATTTAGTCTATCAGATAAAAAAGTCAAGACTTTTTTTCACTGAAATAAAGACGCCGACGTAAAGATCCGGGTCCATAGCCCGTTTTGGTTATCTCGGGAGGAGGGTATTTCATCTACTGACATTTCAATGGCTCATGGAGCAATGGCCCGTGGATCGGAGAGAGGACTGGAGTGATGGCTGCCGGATCTTTCGCCGTAAAAGAGATCTTTTGATGGCTATTCCTCCATGGTGGAGATCAAGGACATACTTGGCCGTTGCATAGTGCGAAACTTGGTCGCGGTAGGAATGCCGGTTACCCGGCACCCCCCGCCCAGATCCCGGCGTGCGGAACTAGCGCACCGGGCTCCTACCTCGGGCAATAACGCGCAGGTGTTCAGCTAAGCAGAGTAACTGGTGTGTGGATCAGCATACCCCTCGTCCCGCTTTACCCTCTGCTGTATTCGGCTATTCGCATGTTGCAGAGCGGCCAGGCACTGTGTCCAGACTCTGGTTTGTTTAGCCGAATTCCCCTTGGCCAGCCCCCCTTCCCTCCACCACCTCCGCCAATGGCA
>JABMQV010000095.1 GCA_013203065.1 Desulfobacteraceae bacterium
CACTCAAGAAATCCTGTTACGATCCTTCTTTTGTCTGCCCCATATGCATGGCACGCAACTCTCTTTTCAACACCTTGCCAGAGGGATTTCGCGGGAGTTCATCGATAAACGCTATCTCTTTTGGTACCTTAAATTTTGCCATTTTCGCCGTGCAGTGCGCAACGATTTCCGCTTCAGACAGGCTTTTCCCCTTCTTTAACACCACATAGGCCTTGGGCACTTCCAGCCACTTTGGATGAGAAATACCGATTACGGCGGCTTCCAATACAGCAGGAAGCTCGTAGATGACCCTCTCCACTTCCGGGGATGCAATGTTCTCTCCACCGCTGATAATCATGTCCTTCTTGCGGTCCATAATGTATAGATAGCCCTCCGGGTCCAAAGTGCCAATATCGCCGGTATGAAACCAGCCATCCTTTATGGCCTCTGCCGTGGCTTCGGGGTTTTTCCAGTAGCCTTTAAAGACCTTGGGGCCCTTTAGGCAGATCTCTCCCAGTTCATTGGGGGCTGAATCCCGACCCTCACCATCAACGACGCGCACCCGGAGATGGGGAACCGGCTTCCCTACGGATCCGATCTTGTTCAGCATCCTGTCCTTCGCCAAAAAGGTGTCTCCGGAGACCGTCTCGGTCAGACCGTAGGCATCAGCGAACCATGCGTTCGGGAATTTTTGTCTAAACTGACCGATGAGGGCCTGTGGCATCTTCTCCCCACCATCAATGATAAACCGCACGGAAGAGACATCGTATTGATCAAAGGAGGGTTCGTTGAACAACATGATGGTCATGGCCGGCGAAAGCCAGAGATTGGTTACCTTTTCTTCATCAATGGCCTTGAGGACCTCTACCGGATCAAACTTCTTCAGTATGACCAGGCTCCCTCCCGAATAAAGGGTCCCCGTCCCGGGCAGATCCATCCCTCCAACGTGGTAAAGGGGACCTACCACCAGGGTCCTGTCCTCATCGGTTATCCCAAAGGTCAAAACGTGGCCAATATTTTTCCAGTAGAGATTTCCGTAGGTGAGCATGACCCCTTTGGGATGGGCTGTTGTGCCGGAGGTATACATAAGCCTGTGAAGGTCATCCAATCCCACCTCGGCATGTGGAGGTGTTGCCCCCCTGTTTTTTTCAATGAGCCCTTCATAGTCAACCCAGGTATCGGGCGCATCACCACCCAGCACAAGCGTATGTTTCAGATCCGGGAGGTCTCCCCTTAAGGATGAAATCGTGGGCACGAACTCCCCTTCTGTGATAAGGGCTTTGGCCTCGGCGTTTTCAAGAATGAACTGGAATTCTTGCCCGACGAGACGAAAATTCAAAGGAAGCCAGACCGCGCCGATCTGGTTCACGGCAAAGGTGATTTCAAGGTATTCACAACAGTTATAGAGGAGGACGGCAACAATATCACCATTGCCCAACCCCAGGTCGATCAATCCTTGGGCAAGACTGTTCGTTCTTTTTTGAAGCTCCTTATAGGTGGTACGGCCCCCCAGACCAACCAGGCATTCTTTTTCAGGATACCAGTCGGCATTTCTTTCCAAGACCTCACTCCAATTCATAGGACCACCTCCCCTGCGTTCGGGTTCACCCCGAGGTTGCATCAAAATTCACCGGGATTCATGAAATGTGCTGCCATACTGATGCAGAAATCGGTTATTGTTGCGATCCCAGGATTTCACTAAAAGTGAGTAGGCCACTTCTGCCGACTTCTTTCCAGATTTTGGGATCGTCATGCCCGGTATCTGAGGCTAGAATAAATCATCTGAAAATGCAAATAACCGCCCGCCCATTTCTGTTTAAGCGCGTCCTTTTGTCAAGTGTTTTTTGAATGTAATATTAAGGCCTTTGGAATTCCGAGGAGGGCAAGTTGAACGAGTGCTCACTTTCATATTGACAAGCCCCATTTCCTTTGGCTATACATCCCGCAGTCCATTACATAATCCTTCAATCCTGTTAAACGCTCACTCAAATATCAACCACGCTCCTAGTGCAGGTTTAGAGGGCGCCGGAAAGAAATGGTCGGACACCACGGTGCCCGAGATGATTGAGAACTGGCTCAAATCTCAAAACTCTCTGGCTAGGCTCAAGAAATTATTAAAGTAGGTTAACCCCTGATTAAGTAAACGGGAGGCTAATATAATGGAACTTAAAGAAAAGGTAGCGGTGGTTACAGGGGGCGGTATGGGTATTGGCCAGGCGATCGCCACGGCATTGGCAAAAGAGCAAGCCCATGTTGCAATTTGGGACATCAACCTAGAATCGGCCAAGGAAACGGCTGCGGAGATAGAGAATCTCGGACAGGAAACCCTGGTGTGCGAAGCAGATGTTTCCAAGGCCCCTGCCGTTGATAGCGCCACAGACCAGACATTGGAGAGATTTGGACACATTGACATCCTGATCAACAACGCGGGCATATCACACCCTGCCGTGTCCATCCTGGATCTGGATCTGGAGTTCCTTGACAAGGTATCTGATGTTGATTTCAAAGGTGTTTATCTCTGTTCGAGGCGGGTTGGAAAAGAGATGGTGGGGCGACAATCTGGCGTTATTGTCAACATTTCCTCTATCACGGCACTGGTACCCATTCCCTTGGCCGTTTACGCACCCATAAAAAGTGCTGTGATAATGCTAACCAGGATTCTGGCACGGGATTGGGCCCAGAAGGGCGTCCGAGTCAACGCTATTGCGCCGGGTTATATACTGACCCCACTCCTTCAGGGAATGTTTGACAAAGGATTGCGAAATCCCGATACTATCCTGAGCAATATCCCCATGAAAAAGTTTATTATGCCGTCAGATATTGCTGATGCAGCCGTTTTTCTGTGCTCGGAAAAGGCGCGATTTATCACCGGCGTGACACTTCCGGTGGATGCGGGATTTTCCTGTGAGGGTGGTTGGAAGGCCTACGGGTACGAATAATCGGGGCCCAGGTTCCGGGGAGATGGGAATGGTGAGGCGTGGAGATTTTTGAGCACTGATGGCGCAGATACTTTGGGTAGAGGAAAGGAGGTGATAAACCGCGTGAAGAGGGGTTTAGGAGCAAAAACCATTTAAGAAATTTTTTCACATCGGAAAGGAGGTCGTAATGAATAGAGTTCATTTCAAGAATCGGTTGAAAGTCAACCCTTGCATGATTTTGATGGTCGTTGCCCTGGCATGTTCATTCATGATTTTCAGCGGGCCGGTTTGTGCCGCGGAGCCTATCAAAATTGGCTTTGTTTCCATCATGTCGGGCCGAGTGGCCATGCTCGGGGAAGAGGGCTCCAAGGGAGCACAACTGGCAATCGATGAAATCAACGCCAAGGGGGGAGTCATTGGAAGAACGTTTCAGCTTCTAACCCGCGATTCGGCAGGTAAGATTGAAGAGGCAGTGCGGATCGCCCGGGATTATGTGGTGAGGGATAAGGTGGACTTTATTATGGATGGCAGCAGCAGTCGGGAGTCTTTTGCCGTAAAAGAGGTCTCAAGAGACCTGAAAAAGCTTACCATGATTACGGCCAGTGAGACTACTGCCAACACCGCTGATCCAAAAATCCGGACTCCATACAGCTTCAGGACTGCTCGGGTGGCAATCCATGAC
>JABMQV010000096.1 GCA_013203065.1 Desulfobacteraceae bacterium
CGGTCCAGGTGATGGCCATCTCTTCAGGTTTGAACTTACCCAGCGCCTTGCGGATCACCTTCTTGGCATCTTCGATCTTTTTGTCTAACATTTCCTTCATCTCTTGCTCCATAATTTACCTCCCTGCCTGTGATTCTCAGCCTGGTCCTTGCGGGCTGCAGCCTTTTGATAATCCCTACTCAGTATTGCTTCATGTCAGTGCAGTGGTTTCTTGGGCAGTTTTTTTTCCAATGCCTGCAGCGGGGGGAGTATATCTTCCAGGTGCTCCCGAAACTTCCGACTGGCCCCTTCAGGGTTGCTCTCTTTGATCTTCTCAAATATAGCTGGATGAGAAGTCGTGTCATGCACTACCCTTTCCGGGGGTTTGATGCTCAACACAAGCTCCTCTGTAAAATCCATAAGGATGTTCACCAGGATTTCGTACATTGGATTGTGGGATACTCTGGCCACAAGCCTATGGAAGTTCACATTCCAGGCAACATATTCATCCCCTCCAGGGTCTTCTGGAATCGCCTTTAAACCGCGGGCAAGCATCTCTAAATCCTCTTCATTTCTCCTTTCGGCGGCTAAACCAGCCACCACAGGTTCAATACCCAACCTCACTTCCATTATGTCAGCCACATTTGCCTTCCCTAACCTGAGTACATCTTTAATGACGCGTGAGACGGAATCGTGTTTCATAGAAAGAACAAAGGCTCCTCCGAGAGGCCCCCGCTTTACTTCGAGTAGGCCGGTTCGCTCCAGATCTCTGATAGCCTCGCGGACTATTAGACGGCTGACGCCGAACATCTCCACCAGCTGGTGTTCGGACGGTATGCGCTGGCCTGACTTGTATTGGCCTTCGAAAATGGATTCTTTGAGCTGACTACCAACAAGATCTGCCAAACGCTCTTTGCGGATCTGTGTATATCCCAATATCTCACTCCTTTCTAAGATTATTTATTATACATATTACATTATATAAATATATGTCAAGAAAAATCTACTTCCCGTGTGGAAAATCAGGTTTCCCCCAAAAACCTCAAAAGGCAAGCTTATGTCCACAAATTTAGCTTGCGGTCTTTGGCAAGGGTATATCACAGGTAGTTAGTTGAGGATGAAAAGCCTCGAGCGAGAAAAGCTTTGAAATGGAAGATAATGGAACGGCAGGATAGTGAAATAACGCTATCCTTTGAGCCCTTTGAAGAATGCTCAATTTTGGTCAGGTCAAGGCGAAGATCCCGGATTTTGAGCGGGGAAGACGAGGATTTTAACCAGAGGAATATTTTGGGGACTAAAATTTGATGGTCTCGTAAAAAGTCAAAAAAGCGACCTTTTTCTAGAGTGTTTTGATGAGTCTATACAAATAGGTTGCTTACCGAGTCACCTTTGTGGCAACGGATTATCGATTCTCCGACTAGTTCTGAAATGGATAGAATGCTTATTTTGTTACATGTTTCAGCCTTGCTGTTTAAAGGGATCGTGTCTGATACAACGACGCTTTTTAAAACTGAATTTTTGATCCGATCAATCGCGGGACCGGAAAATATCGGATGGGCACAGCAAGCATGCACCTCCTTTGCTCCGTGTTCTATAATGGCATATGCAGCCTCGATTAACGTGCCTGCGGTATCTATCATATCATCGAGAATAACTGCCACCTTATCGGTAACATCACCTATTACAGACATGGCAATTGCCCTGTTGGGAGCATCCCTGCGTTTGTCGACAATAGCAAGATCGGTATTCAGGCGTTTTGCATATGCTCTTGCCCTTTCAACACCACCTGCATCAGGAGACACAATCACAAGGTTATTGCTGAAATTTGATTTGATATATTCAATGATAACGGGGGCGGCAAAAAGGTTGTCAACAGGAATGTCAAAAAAACCTTGAATCTGTCCTGCATGCAGATCCATAGTAATTAACCTGTTTGTCCCTGCAACTGTTAGCAGGTCCGCAATCAGCTTGGCACTGATAGGGACCCTTGGAACTACTTTCTTGTCTTGACGTGAATATCCGTAATATGGCATCACTGCTGTTATCCTGCTCGCTGATGAACGCTTAAAAGCATCTATCATGAGAAGTAGTTCTACAAGATTGTCATTTACTGGGGGGCATGTTGACTGGACGATAAAGATATCTTTTCCTCTAACGGTTTCTTCTATTTCAATCTGTATCTCGCCGTCACTGAATGTCTTTACTTTGGCTCCTCCAAGTTGCACGCCAAGGTATTTACATATTTTTTTTGCCAGCCCAGGGTTTGAGTTTCCTGGGAAAACTGCAAAA
>JABMQV010000097.1 GCA_013203065.1 Desulfobacteraceae bacterium
GATGCGATTGAGACCAAACCCGATCTGATCAACAAAGACTGCTACGGCGAAGGATGGATGTTTAAGATCAGGCCGGACGATAAGGGAGAACTCGACGAATTGATTCACGGTCCGGAAGCAATTGAGAAATGGCTTTTGGAAGACATCGAAAAGCATTCAAAGGAAGAATAGGATTCAAGCCCCTGATGGGGGCATTGGTCAAGGCTCTTAAGGGGGGACCGGACCCGACCGATTGTTTGGATAGGAAACTCAGCAGGTCCTTGTTCATGGAGGTTCTCTTCAAGCCCCATAACGGTCAACCCTTCCGTTCCTCCGTGACTCTAAGACGCCTCGCCAGTATCTGGAGAAGCTCAACGGCTATGGAGGGGTATTTCTTGATCTCATCACGGATATTCCATTGATCCAGGGAAAGGAGTTCCGTGTCCTCCCGGGCCCTGACACTTGCCGTTCGGACATAATCATCCAGGAGGGCCATTTCCCCAAAGTAGTTGTTGGATCTGAAATCTCCAAGCCGTCTTTCATTCTCGCCCCCTGCGTCTTTGATGACCTCAACGTCGCCGGAGATAATGACAAACAGGCGGCCGTCGCGGTCACCTTCCCGTATTATCAGATCCCCTTTTTCAAAGGAGTGGTGCTTCGCCTTTTTTGCGATCCGTTTCAGATCCCGCTTCTTCATTAGTGAAAACAAGGACACCCCCGACAAAAACTCTGCATCATCCATGGTTCAGGCTCCTTTCATTACTCAGTGACCAGTGGCGTGTTAGCCGCCACCCGCGTTCCGGCAAGTTGAAACCTCACAAAGACCCAGGGGGCCCCAAACCCTACCCACAGCCCCATAAGACCATATCGAACAAATTCGAATAACAGGGGGGGCTCAATCCCCGAGAAGGCGACCCTTAACCCCCACCACAGGCAGAAAAGCCCCCCTCCTCCTACGATGAAACGCAGCACGCGCGCCCACGAAACGCCACCCGACTCAAAACATACCCATCGGCCCTCAAGCGCAAAGCCAAGGCCTATCCCCATCAAAGTGGCACACACCTTGCTGCCGTATTCACCGCTCCCCGGGAGAATCAAAAAAAGGAAGGCCGGCACTACCAATGCCGCTCCCATTTGCCACCGTAACCCCTTCTTGCCAAGCCACGTCTCAGCGAGCGGCTCCAGCCAGAGGTAGACCAACAGGAGCGCCGCCCCCAGCATGTAGCCGCCGAATAGGTCGGTTGGGAAATGAACCCCCAGGTAAATCCGAGAAAGAGGCACTAACACCATCAGGAAGCCAGCCACTATCCACAGCCATGTATATCGGAACCGCAAGGCAAGATAACCCCATACCACAACCGTATTCTGGGTGTGCCCGCTGGGAAGCCCACCCCCTCCGGCACCATACAGTTGCTGCACACGACGGTCATACTGGAAAGGCCGTGGTTGATCCAACAGGACCTTGGCGGCCAGGTTGACATAGCTGGAGAGGAGAAAGAGAATGGTAAGCCTGATGCCGCTTCGGCGATCCACGCACCAATAGATGAGAGGTAGGAGGATCATGAAAAACTCCTCTCCTCCACCCATTGAGGTCAAGAGCTTGAACGGAAAGTTCAGGGTTGGACTGAATTTTTGAAACCAGAGGACAACCTTTATCCCCCAGTCCAAAGCGCCTTCCATACTTACCCCCCCGCGGGCACCCGACCCCACTCCAGAAATCCGGTTATTTCCCCCGGACTTATTTAGAAGTTACGTCTGGACTGTGTGGGGATGCCCCCTCCCTATCGGACAGACTGATCTTATATCCGGCATCCCTTAAGACAGTTACTACCTTTTGCACGTGGTCTTGCCCCCGTGTCTGCAATACGAACTCCACTTTGGCCAGTTGGAGAGGCAACTGAGTGAAGGTGCGTTGGTGGTTCACCTGTATGATGTTGGCTTCTGCCTCGCCGATCCGTCTGGTAACATCCGCCAACGTCCCCGGGACATCCCTTACATCCACACAGAGCTGGATCAACTGGCCCTGTCGGACCAGCCCGCGCTGTATGATCGAAGATAGGACAGACAGATCTATGTTCCCGCCGGAGAGTATCAAACAGACCTTCCGTCCCGCAAAACGACCCTTATACTCTAAAAGCGCAGCCAACCCTGCAGCCCCAGCACCTTCCACCAACGTCTTCTCCACCTCCAGCAAAAGAAGTACGGACCGCTCTATACCATCTTCCTCCACAACGAGAATGTCATCCACAAGCTCCCTTACAATCGGCAAGGTCAGTCGCCCCGGTTCTTTTACTGCGATACCCTCTGCGATGGTAGACGTGCCAAATTTGCCGCGAATGCCTTTTAAGGCACTCAGCATGGAAGGGAAGCGGGAGGTCTGGACTCCAACGATCTCTATGGAAGAATTGATTCCCTTTGCGCAGATGGCCATACCCGATATGAGCCCACCTCCTCCCACAGGAACTACCAGGACGTCCAAATCGGGGTGGGCCTCCAAAATTTCTAGTGCCACCGTTCCCTGGCCCGCGATGACCTTTGGGTCATCGTAGGGATGAATGAGCTTTAGCCCCCGGTCCGACAGGATTCCCTGCGCAAACACGGCTGCCTCATCAAAGGTGTCGCCATGCAGGATAACCTCCGCGCCAAAGGCCCGGGTGTATTTCACTTTGGTGGTGGGGGTAAGACGCGGCATGACGATCGTGGCGGGGATGCCCAACCGTTGGGCATGATAGGCAACGGCCTGGGCATGATTTCCGGCCGACATGGCGATCACACCTTGCTTGCGCTCATCATCACTCAGGGAAATGAGCTTTACCAGTGCCCCGCGCTCCTTAAATGAGGCCGTAAACTGAAGATTATCCAGCTTCAGTATTACATCAGCACCCGTGATCTCCGAAAGGGTACGTGAGTGTATGGTGGGAGTGCGGACGACGTCATTGCGGATCGCCTCGGCCGCATTGCGTATGTCTTTGAGTGTTATCATCGTTGTTGGCGTTCACGGGTTCAAAGGTTCAGAGGTTCAAAGTTCCGTTCTCATCCCCGGAC
>JABMQV010000763.1 GCA_013203065.1 Desulfobacteraceae bacterium
GAAATTCCAGTCAGGTTAATAAATAGAGGGACATCCATAAAATTATAAAACTCCCATACTAAAAAAAAGTGGAAGGTCCATAAGCTTGATAAATGTTAAAGGAAAAAGTTTCCATTTTATGATTTTATGGACGTCCCCCTCCCCACGGAATAATCGGGTTGCCGTTGCTGTCCGTAATCGGCCGAGTCACTGCCCGGGTGTGCCCGCCAAAGGTCGGGATGACGACCGAATGCCTTCCCATCCCGCCTGCAACTACCACCAGCATCTCCTCCGGTTTATCCACAAGTGGAATCCTATCGGTATCACGTAAATTTGAAAAGCGGTCCGGATGGTTTTTTCTGAACCTTTCCAGATTTCCCTTGGAAATATGTGATACGGGCACTCTCGCATGTTCAAAAAGATAGTGTTTGGTGTCCTGTTTCGAAAACCCGTCCCGGGCGATGATGGCAGCATGTTCGGGTCCCAGAACCACCAGGGGTTCTCCGCCCAGATAAACATTATTGCTGCCAGGCGTCGCCAATACCCCTGAGATGGTCCACAGGATCTCTTCCCCCGAAGTGCCGCCATGGTCATTGACATTGTGGGGGCTTTCAGATCCCATCACTGTTACGGTACTGACTGAATGCGGAAAGCCTCTTTCGACATGAAAGGGCTCCCAGGGGTTTTGCTCTTCATTTTCCGCAAAACAGAAGGAAAATTTTGCGGGACTGCCATGGGTTGCCCTATCCATAACACCCGGCGATGCCCCTCCGACATTGATCAGCAGGAGTCGAATCGCCCGTCCGATTGTGGCATTGCTGAGGGTCCCCTGTCCCATGGTGTTGTAACCGGAATTGATACCCAGCTCGCTGACCAGGGGCCCGTTGATCATCAATAGGACCGTACAGGGATGGGTGGTGGTTTGAAGGGCATACAAATTGAAGGTTTTCTCAATCATCGCTTTCGTCGCGGCAATGATTACCGGGAAATGCTCGGGTAAACATCCTGCCATGACTGCGTTTATGGCAATTTTTTCCACGGTGGCGTTGCCGCGTTTCGGCGCTACCGTCCCGATGAGCACCTGTGGTTCCCAACCGGAATGGCCGATCACCCGATGCAAGCGTTCTTCCGTCGGCGGAACAATGGGAAGCCCGTCGGTCCAGCCGCGATGATAGAAAATACGGTTGACGGCGTCGATGGAATCAGGGGCTTTTAACGTATCCTCGGCGTCAGACGTACTGAACTCATCTCCGAATAGAGATTTATGACGGAGTTTCGATTTTTTTTCTGTTTTTACGGTCTTGTCTTTATATTCACTTTCCAGCAATTCAGACGGTGTGGTCAGAATATGCACGATTTCGCCGAGAGCCTGAGATGCGATCGCGGCCACCTGATCCGGTGATTGTCCGGCCATGGGATGGGGAATGGCCGCAATCGGCAACCCCGGCATACCGAGAAATTCCGCTTCGGCTTTGCCTAAACAAAAAAACTCATCCGTACAAACGGTGGCAACGGGAACACCTTGTTTCTCAAGTTTTACCGAATCATGGAGACTCCATGACGTACAGGACCCTCAGTCGCCAAAAGCATTCACAACCATATCGCATTTCTCAAAGAAATCGTCGTTAAAAGGGGCAGGCGTCCCGGCTACGGATTTTCTGATCCTCAGCACCTCCTTTATCCGATAGGTTTTGATCATCAATTCCTGAAGGCGGTCGAGAAACACATCCGCGTTCGTTTTGCTGTTATCGACCAGCCCCAGGACTTTGTCGTCCAGATAATCCGGCCGGGTTGCAATCGGATTTTCTTCGCGGTGGGAAACCCCTCTCGGGTTTAAAAGGATCTGGGTCATTAAGTTTCTCCATTATATTGAAAATCATTCATATCGTGTTGTCCGGCCACGCTTGGACCCCAGCGGCCGGCGATCGCTCCATTCGGGTTCATAAAGATGGAGTGGTGTCAAGGTGTCGCCAATCCAAGCACTGTTGACGGGTTTGTTTTTACCATGGTCACAATTTCATCCCGGGTGACACCGAACCGCAACAGGGTTTCAATATACATCCGCATGCCTTCCACCGGCGGCGGATTGGTAATTTGTCCGAAATCTGTCGAAAGGATGCAGTGCTCAGGACCGACAGCACGGACAGCATCGGCAATCGCCTGTGGGTCAAGCCGGTCACTGCTGGGCATACATGAGATGAAACAATGCTCGAAATAAATACCCGGGCCCATCATTTGGCGTTGTTCATCGATAGACAGGGTGGGACCGACACGAATCGAAAGTGGATGGGTAATCAGAATACGCTCAATTTTGTTTTTTTCCGCTTCGCGCAACAAAGCAACAATCTCCTGTTTTGAAAGATGTCCGGTAGAGAGAACCATATCATATTGTTTAATCAATGCTAGAATATCCCTCACAACCGGCAGAACGTTTCCATTCTCGTCCAAGATGGTAATCCCTTTGTCTTTAATCCTGCGCTTTGCCATATCGTTTTTGGATGAAAAGGTCGGCATCCAGACAATTTTCGCTCCCAGTTTGCCGGCTGCTTCCACAGCATGGGGGTTAAGCCCGCCGACTTCAAAATCCAGAGACACACCGCCAAAAATCTCGATTCCCGGTACCAACTGTCGAACCGTATAGGCAACCGGCGTGGTGTTATAATCATGGCTCTTGAAAACAACACCGCGCATATCGGCTTCTTTTGCCTGAACAGCGGCCTCATATCCATTGACGCGGCGTCGCTGGTTGGGATCCGGTCCGATGTGAATGTGAATATCAATGGCTCCTTTCATAAGCTCCGTTGCTTCCATATATCGCTTCTCCTGTCTTTATTTTCCCTTGGGAATCATATCTGCAGCGTTTTTCAGGACCAATACCCCGGCGTCTTTCCCCTGTTTATCCAGCGCCAGGGCCAGGGCGGCGTCAAGGTCCTGCGCTTTTTGGGTAAACATGTCCGCCAGCGTCTTTTCATCCAGACAGTCCGATACAACAATGACATCCCCTTTTGTCAAACAGCGCGAATACAGCCAGGCTTTTGAGGTTCCGATGTTGTATCCTTCTTTTATAAACCGATCCGTCACTTCTTCGGGACAGGACGCAGACGCCATCCATTCGTAGAACAACTCACTTCCCACACCGTCGGGGCAGGCTATCGGAAGAATAATCGTACCGCCCTGTTTGACCACCATTTCGGCAGTTGCCATGGATTTCTGACTCTGATACAGGTTGCTGTCTCTGGGGTGACCGCCGGGACTGACGATCACAATGTCAACATCCTTGGGGGTTTCAATTTCAAAAATTTTTCTGCTGGCCTGAACACCCGCCAGCCAGGCCTCTTCAAGATCTCCCGCCACCGCCCGAATAATCTGTTTATTCTGATTTTGAACCAGATTGAGAATGAAATCAGGACCCGCTATTCTGGCTGCTTCCAGCGCGGCAAGATGGAAGGGATTCCCGTCGATCCACCCCATGGCCGGATCGGGAGAACGGAAACGGTAACTGTGATGAAATTTCAACACCTCAAGACTGGCCAAACCCGGGAGGATACTTTTCCTGCCGCCTGAGAACCCCGCCCCCTGATGCGGATGGATGGAGCCGGTCAATATCTTCAGATCGGCTTCGTGAAACAGACGGTTAATGATCACCGGCACGTCCTGGGACGTCCGGCCTAAATCAACCATGTTTTCATAATCCTGGCAATGGTGATTGAGGGCGCGGTATCTTTCTGCAATGTCCTTACTCAAAAGGTTCTCAAATTCGCCCTCACGCACATCCCGGTGAGTGCCGGTGGCAATCAGAATCAGAATGTCCTTATCGGGAATGCCGATGGTTTCCAGTTCCTGCATCAACGGTGGAAGCAACTTAACCGTTGCGGTGGGTCTGGAGCCGTCGTTGACGACCACCACCGTTTTTCTGCCTTTCTTTTTTTGGATAATTTCATCCAGGATGGGTGAACCGATGGGATGCTTCAATGCACGCACAATTTCACCCGTCTCATCCTCAATTCCCGGGTGATACGTGGGAGTGAGGGTCCCCATATAATTCTTCTGTGGTACCCGCAGCGATATGTCGCGGGTTCCATAGGGAAGTTTTTCAATGTGATTATCTTCAATCATTTGATAGCATTTCTTGAAATTTATATGTTTTCACAGCAGGCCTGTCGGTCCGATATTTCATGACATATACGGCGATATTTCCGGTAACGGAATGTTCATCGAACGGTCGATTATGACTTCCCGGTGCGTAGCGGCCTTAAGTCCAGGGAGTCAGCAAAATGGCAGGAAATAAAATGCTCAGTGATTTTGGGGACGTCCTTAAATAATCAAATATCAATATGATGAAATAAAGTTATTTAACAATTTAAGGTCGTCCCCCTTTCCTACACGCATCGGGAAATTGTATTCTCAACGGCCTGGAC
>JABMQV010000764.1 GCA_013203065.1 Desulfobacteraceae bacterium
CTCCAACCTATATTCCTTCACCCTGTTAAATGCCGCTTTGCGGCCCTCCTCCGGAGGATTTAACAGGGTGAACAATCCCAGAACTGCAATCCAGCCTGATACCACATATGTTGTAGTTCATTTTCCTTGACTCACAAGAGACATTTCTCTAAACACCTTCCCCGAAAAAGCGAGTTCTTATCAAACAAAATGAGAAATAACTGCTTTTGTTCTGGTGTCATAATTTTATTGAATGTATCAAAATTATTTATTCAGTGCTATTTTTTACTGATGACAAGACGACACACAGGATCTCCCAGACCTATTCCCTCAGGCATCTCAAGTTCCAGATCCTGATTTGGTTCGTTTGCAACAATTCCAAAGTCATGTTCCTGTGCAATGGTACATAGCCGATGACGTTCTTCGGCCGACAGGCCCATTTCCTTCCAGCCTTCTTCGAGCGGACAGCGGTGGAAAGTAAACTCAATACGACCTTCCGTACTCGATCCAACTTCTTCAAATTGAAGCATGCCTTTGACGACATTATCCGGGATCATACAATTCATGAATGATTTGGCATCGAGGTTTCCCCATTTGACGGATTTGTCTTTCCCAAAACGGTATATAGCTTTTTTCAATGTTTCATCAAACCCTTTGAAACCGGCACTGTCCAGTTCTTTGACGATGAAGGCAAGATATTTCCCTCGCTGTTTATTCGCCTCGAAAACACTTTTAATCATCTCTTTTTCCGTATAGGTTTTTTCCACGCCTGAATCCTCCTGTAGATATTGATTTTATAAATCGTGGATTAAAAAAAACATGAGAGTCGATTCGACTCTCATGGCAGGTTTTACAAACGGATTGTCTACCGGATAAAAAGTTTAAAACTTTGAGATGTTATTTGGTGTTGACACTGATCGCGGCTGTGAGATTTCGTATTGCTTTTTTTCGCGATCCCTTTTCCAGGATCGCTCCCAGGATTCCTTGGGGCAGAAATATAATAAACAGAATCAACATCAATCCGTATATTGTGTTGTCCAAACCAACCATCTGGGTTCCAATAAGCACCCTTAAAAACTCGGCAAGCGAAATGGTGATAATGGCACCCACTGTGGGCCCAAAGGTCACGTACATCCCACCGGCAACCACCGCAAATACGATTTGAAGAGATATGCCGACACCGCTTACAGTGTGAGGATTGATATACATTTGATATTGACCGTATAAAATGCCTCCAAATGCGGTGGTGACGGCGCTGATAATGGTGATCCGCAATTTTTGACGGGTCACATGGATGCCAACCGAAGCGGCGGCATCTTCGTCCTCTGAGATTGCTTCAAGGGCGAACCGTTCCATACTGGCATCGACCCTTTTCCAAATCCAGATTCCAAACGCCCAGGCCACCAGTGCTATCCAGTAGAATATTTCTTTTTGAGCAAACTGAAAGGCATAAATGGATGTTCCATCTCCGAATCGGGCCGGTGTGAGCCCCAGTGATCCACCGGTAGAGTCTCTCAAGGCCATGATAAGCATACTGATCACCTCGCTCAGTGCCAGGGTGACTAAGGCAAAATAATGTCCAACGATTCGAAATCTGAAACAAGGATAACCGATAAGAACACCAACAACCAGAGAAAGCAAAAGCCCCAATGGAATACCAATCCAGGGTGTGAGCGCCAGATAATTCCATAACATGGCCACGGTGTAAGCGCCAATGCCCATAAACGCGCCATGGCCCAGAGAAACCAGGCCAAATCGCCCCATTAAAGACCAACCCGTATAAATAAAACTCCAGATGAGAATTAGAATGAGTACATGCAAGTAATATTCGGAGACACCCATATAAGGCAACGCTGCGAGTAGCACTGCGCCAATCAGGTAAAATAACTTCTTATTCATGAACGGCTCCCGAGAATTCCCTGTGGCCTGATAAACATCATGACGATGAAAACCGCAAAGGCAACCACATAGCCCCATTCGAGGTCAAAGTAGAATCCACCGACGGCAATAATTTGGCTGAATATAAAAGCGGCAATAAATCCGCCGATCATATTACCCAGACCCCCAAGCACGCAGATCATAAAGGTGATGGGGCCAAAAGAAAGCCCGATTGCCGGGTGAATATCATATTGAAGCACCAGCAGGCATGCGGCAAGTCCGGCAAGCCCGCCGCCGATGGCAGATGTAATCAGATATATCTTCCGGCTGTTTACACCCATAAGGACCATCACTTCCCGGTCTTGTGAAATTGCCCGGATGGCTGTTCCAATGTAGGTCCTCGTCAGGAATAAATATAAAACAATCATCCCGATAAGCGCCGTACCAAAAGCCAGCAGCCGTGCAAAGCTGATATAGATGCCAAAAAATTCCAGAACTGGAAGTCGAACTCCGATATTGCGAAACTCGATTCCGAAAAGCAAAGTGACAAAGCTCTGCAGAAAGAAGAGCAACCCCCCGGTTGCCAGCAGCTGGTTGATGGGGGCGGATCCGAGAATGGGGGAAATAATCAGGTAGTGTACCAGATACCCACAAACGGCAACTACCGCGATGCCGCCAATACAGGCCAAGACCAGAGGAACCCCGAATTTTGAGTAAAGAAAAAAGATGGTGTACATCCCGAGCATGACCAATTCGGCGTAACAGATCCAGATCACATCGATCACACCGAAAATCAGATTTAATCCAAGTGCCAGCAGTGCCAGAACACCACCCAGCAGTATTCCGTTTATAATCGTTTCGAGAAGATAAATATCAAACATCCTGCTCCACCAGATTGTATAGTGTTGTTAAACGCCGATATAGGCTTTACGTATCTCTTCACTGCCGATCAATTCAGCAGAGGAGCCGCTGGCTTTAATACGGCCCACCTCCAAAAGGTATGCCCGGCTCACTACTCTGAGCACCTGCTGGATATTCTGTTCCACAATCAGTACGGTGAATCCCTTTTCACGAATCTGCCGTACCAGTTCGAAGACCTGCTGAACAATCACCGGAGCCAGGCCGGCCGATGGCTCATCCATGAGAAGCATCTTTGGATTCGACATCAGTGCCCTGGCAATGGCGCACATTTGTTGTTCACCCCCTGAAAGCGTGCCGGCAGATTGTGCACGTCGTGCCGCGAGGAGGGGAAACAGTCCATAAACAAATTCCAGACGTTCTCTAAATTGTCTTCTGGCAGACGGGGTAAATGACCCGATCTTCAAGTTGTCTTCAACCGTCATCCGGGGAAAGAGCCGTCGGTTTTCGGGAACGTGGGCAACGCCAAGACCGATGATGGAATGCGGCGGTACGGCTCTCAAATTCTTTCCTTCCATGGTCAACGTCCCATCACGTGCCTTCACAAGACCGGATATCACCCGGAGCAACGTGGTTTTCCCGGCACCATTGGGGCCAATGACCGCAACCGCTTCCCCCTGTTCAACAGACAAACTGATATCGAAAAGTGCCTGGAATGATCCGTAATAGGCATTTACGGCCTGGAGTTCGAGCACCCTATCCCTCCTGCAATTTTATCTAACGCGGAAAATCCGGTTTTTTGGATCCGGATCTTTATTTCCAGGGAGTTATATGGGTTGATGACCATGAGCGGGCTTTTCATTCAGTTGGACCTTTTCCTGGCCAAGATAGACTTCAATCACTTTTGGATCAACTGCCACATCTTTGGGAAGACCCTCTGAAATCTTCTGACCATGATCGAGCACCATTACGCGGTCCACCACCCGCATCAGTACGCCCATGATGTGCTCCACCCAGATGATCGTAATCCCCTTTTTCCGCCGGATCGCCTCCAGCATGTCTGCTGCCTGATCCATCTCTGTTTCATCAAGACCCCCAAGGCTTTCGTCAGCAAGGAGAAGCTTTGGTTGGGTGGCGAGGGCCCTTGCCAGTTCCAGTTTCTTTAGTCCGGCAGCACCAAGCGAATCCACCATGATTCCTGAATCCGTAGGTAGTCTAACAAGATCCAGGGCTTCGTTTGCCAGTTCTTCGGCTTTGGGCCGTGAAATGGTCCCATTTTGCCCAAAATAGGCGGACACTTTCACGTTATCCAGGAGGGATATTTTGCGGAAGGGTCGCGGAATTTGAAAGGTACGGCTAATCCCCAGATGGCAAATTTTATCCGGGGGCAAACCGGTTATATCTTTATCATAAAATCGGACCCTGCCTTCGGAGGGTTTGAGAGCACCGGAGATGATATTGAACATGGTGCTCTTTCCCGACCCGTTCGGTCCGATCAATCCCAGAATTTCACCTTGTTTTACTTCGAAGGAAACATTGTGGA
>JABMQV010000765.1 GCA_013203065.1 Desulfobacteraceae bacterium
CAAGGGACCGGGGAAAATGAGGTTTCAAAGAGAGGTTCTCGCCCTTGATGACTCACAGGCAAGGCTGGCATTGCATCTTGGCTCCGGGCACCAGATCATCAAAGGCCCCCCGGGCAGCGGCAAGACCCTGGTCCTTTTACATCGGTGCTCTCACTTATCCAAATACAATTCCCAGGCAAAAAGGATTCTTTTTGTCTGTTACAACATCGCCCTGGTCGGTTATCTCAGAAGGTTGATCCAGGAGAAGGGGCTGGGTATCGGGTCAAGCGGTATTGAACCCTGCCACTTTTTTGAACTCTGTTCCCGGATTATCGGGGAGGCGGTTCACTATGAAAATGAGGAATCGGAATATTACGATCTGGTGACCCGGGAGGCCCTTGAAAGGGTGTTAAACGGAAAATCACGCATCGGTCCGTTTGACGCGATCCTCATCGACGAGGGTCAGGACTTCGGCGAGGAGATGTTGAAGACCCTTTTGGGTTTACTCAGGCCCGGGGGTGACCTTGTCATCAGCCTCGACGTCTACCAGGATTTATACCAAAGAAGAACCTCTTGGAAATCTCTGGGGATAAAGGCCAGTGGCCGGACACGATACCTCAAGCGGGTCTACCGGAACACGGTGGAGATCTTTGACTTTACCCAGCGGTTCATCGGCGAAGCGCCAAGGATTGAAAAGCAGCTTGCCCTTCTCCCCTGTGATTTTGTCTTTCACGGTGATTTGCCCGAACTTCGCCAGTTTCGAAATATGGAGGAAATAGAAGCCTTTCTGACCGATGACCTGAAAAGATACATTGAAGCGGAAGGTTACAAGCGGTCGGAGATAGCCGTTATTTATGACGACAAGGTCTATGGACCGAGCATGTTTGCATACGATAACCGGGCGCTCCCGATGCGTATTCTAAAGGAGTTGGAGACATCCGGTATTCCGTCCTCCTGGGTCTCTCAGGACGTAAGATCCAAGGAGATGTATGACATTGCAACGGACCGGGTATCCCTAATCAGCATCCACAGCGCCAAGGGCCTGGACTTTGACCTGGTCTATTTGATCGGAATGGACCGCATCCACACTGCCGACAAGATCAGACAAAACATGACTTCCCTCATTTATGTTGCCATGACCCGTGCCAAATACCGGTTGGTTATTCCTTACGTGGAGGAAACAGGGGTCATCACACGAATGAAAGCTTGTCTGCCACGGTAAGAAGTGTTTCCGGTCAAGTAGTATATGTGTCAAACAGACATGAGATAACCTCACCTATTGTCGGTTTCATCAATTTCTGCCGCCGATTCAAAACAATCCCTGTAATTGCATGAAAATGAATATAGTGATACATAGGATCTTTTTGAAAAGCTTATCATTCAAAACGCAAGAGATTAAATTATCAAGAAAAAGGAGCATGGCTGATCAATGCCTCCAGCTGTGACCGTTTCAAAAATATCCAAAAATTTCGGTGAGATCCAAGCCCTCTCCGGGGTTGATTTCACGATTGATCAGGGCAGTTTTTTCGGGCTGCTGGGACCTAACGGGGCGGGCAAGTCAACACTCATCAATATCATGGCAGGGTTGGTGCGCGCCTCCGAGGGAAATATAGAGGTAATGGGGCATGATGTTCGTTCCCAGTGGCGACATGCAAGGAAGACCCTGGGCGTGGTCCCTCAGGAACTGGCCTATGACCCCTTTTTCACTGTGCGGGAGATGCTGCGACTCCAATCGGGCTATTTCGCATTGGGCCCTTCAAATTACGGTTGGATAGAGGAACTCCTGGAGAACCTCCATTTGAGGGATAAGGCCGAAGAAAACATTGATCGTCTTTCGGGCGGAATGAAGAGGCGTCTGCTTATTGCCCAGGCCCTGGTGCACAAGCCACGCGTTGTCGTGCTCGATGAACCCACGGCCGGAGTGGACGTAGAGTTGCGTCGAGCGCTTTGGAAATTTTTCAAGTACCTGAATGGGAAGGGACATACAATTATCCTGACGACCCATTATCTGGAAGAGGCGGAATCCATGTGTGACAGGATCGCCATTCTGAACCACGGCAGGATCAAGGCGCTTGAAGATAAAAATACCCTGCTCAACAGATATCCTTACCGCTTTTTGACTCTCAGATTAAGAGAGGGTGAAACCCTCGCTGGCGTCCTTGAAGAAATCAGGGAGAAGATAGTCTTTTTTGAAAACGGGCAGGTAACCCTACGACTTCACAAGGAGAAGGACAATATAGGATGGATCATGGAGGAATTGCATAATGCTCAGGTGAATTTCACGGATTTATATACGGAAGAACCGGGTCTGGAAGAAGTTTTTATGGCGTTGACGGGTAGAGAAAATGATTAACTGGCTGGGGATGTTTACTCTGTTTCGGAAGGAATTATGGCGCTTTATCAAGGTTTCGATTCAGACCATACTTACTCCGGTCATAACGGTTCTGCTGTACCTGTTGGTATTTTTGTCGGTGCTCTCTGGAAAGGTAGAAGTCTATGAGGGTATTAGCTATGTCAAGTTTCTTATACCGGGCCTGATGATCATGTCCATGCTTCAAAATGCATTTGCAAACAGCTCGTCCAGCCTTTTTCAATCCAAGCAGAACCGCAATGTCATATTTATGCTCCTGGCACCTCTCTCAGGCATGGAGTTTTATACCGCCTATGTGGCGGCCTCGATTGTCAGAGGGTTGCTGGTGGGCATGGGTGTCTGGATTGCTTCTTTGCTGTTTGCTTCCCTGTGGGCACACAATCTCTGGGTCTTGCTGGTGTTTGGTTTCCTGGGGTGCGGAATCCTTGGGGCATTGGGCCTTATGGGGGCCATCTGCGCCGAAAAATGGGACCACATTGCCGCTTTTCAAAATTTTGTTATCCTCCCCTTGTCTTTTTTGAGCGGTGTATTTTTTTCCATCCATTCCCTCCCTCCTTTTTGGAAGTCAGTATCCTATTATAACCCTTTTTTTTATATTGTAGACGGTTTCCGTTATGGTTTTTTGGGGGTATCCGATACGAACCCATTTTCCAGTCTTGTTATTGTGGCTGTTTTTTTCTTTCTTGTAAGTGCAACATGTCTCATCATATTCCGCAGCGGTTATAAGTTGCGAGGATGATATAAAGAGAGATAATGGGCCGGGGGACAATTGAAATTGGAAAGGAGCTTCCATGAAAAGGATATTTCTGGTTTTTTTGATAGCGTTGGC
>JABMQV010000766.1 GCA_013203065.1 Desulfobacteraceae bacterium
ACGGCCTTGGAGACTTTTTACATGGGCATCAAACTTGATGCAGTAAAATACGCTTTTGCTGTTTTGTCAAGGTCTTGTTTTTTTGTGTCGTGATATATAAAAGATTTCTAGAACCAAGGCCGCCCGTTTTCGTGTCTGGCAATGTTTGATGGGAATGATCTGCCTGTTTTCAGTATTGTCTCCGGGGAGTTGCAGTGAGCAAAAGAATATGATTTAATGTTTTTATAGCATGTGGCCTCAGGAGTTTGTTTGCGGAGAGAGAAGAGATGAAATGGCCTAATGTCGCTGATTTTTTTAAAGAAAAAGTACGGCTCTTTGGAAGCAAATCGCTTGTTTGCGATTACGGGGCGGAGGTTTTTTATACATACCACGAATTCGATAAGACAACGGATCGTCTTGCGTGGGCGCTGGGCGAACTTGGGATATCCCCGGGAGACCGGGTGGCATTTCTCCATCCCAATCATACGGATCTCCTTCTGGGGTATTTCGGCGTCATCAAGGCGGGTGCGGTGGCGGTCCCGATCAACCCCATATACACGCCGAGAGAGATCAGCTATATCATAGACAATTCCGGGGCCAGATTTCTTATCTCATCGGATTTCTTTTCTGAAAACATAGAATCAGTCAAAGAAGATTGCAGTACCCTTTCAGAGGTCATTCTAAAATGCGGGACAGAGAGCCTGGAAGCGGCATTGATCAGCCGGATGGGTCAACTCAAAGAAAGGGACTGCATTGACGCAGACCCCGATGATCTCGCGATGATCTTTTTTACGTCCGGGACCACAGGGAGACCCAAAGGGGTCATGATCAACCACCGGAATATCACGTTTGGCGGTGCAAACTGTGCTCAGAACTACGGTCTGACCGCTTCAGATCGAACCATCATATGCCTTCCACTTACCCATATTTTTGCAAATGCCACCCCGTTTCTAGGAAGCCTTTCCTCGGGGGGTTCAGTTTATCATCTTATCCTCTATCATCAAAATATGCATGGGGGCAATTCATGGGAAATAGGGAATTAGTAGCGAAAAGGGCCATGTCAATGGCCGAATCACCAACCCTTGCGCTTCTGGCGCGGGTTGAAACCCTTAAGACACAGGGTAAGAAGGTGTTTGGATTTCATATCGGCGAACCCGACTTTACCATCCCCCCGAATGTGGCAGGGGCCATAAAACGTGCAATTGACCAGGAAAAGACATGCTATACCCATCAGGCGGGACTCCCTGAATTACGGGAAGCCATTGCCAGCTATTATGATTCGGAGTTGGGTTTGAATTTTGACCCAAACAATATCGTTGTTACGTCCGGTCCCAAAGATACCATTTTTAAGCTCATGGGCACCATTGTTGAAAAGGGAGACAAATTCGTTGTCTTTGATCCGCACTGGGAATCTTATGGGGAACAGGTCAGTTTTTTCAATGGCTTAAACATCTTTGTTCCCAGGGATAAAGACACCTTGGGATACAGACTGGATATTCTGGAAGATGCTTTAAAGCAGCGACCCAAAGCAATCGTGTTTACAGACCCTGATAACCCCACTGGTTACAAGGCGAGTGTGGAGGAACTGATGGCCATTGCTGAACTGGCCAGAAAGTATGATGTGCTGATTCTCTCAGATGAAATCTACTGGCTCCATTGTTATGACTCGGAATTTACAAGTATTGCCCGGTTTTACCCCGAAGGAACCATCATATTGAGTGGTGTTTCAAAGGCGTGGGCCGGAACCGGGTTGCGGCTTGGGTTTGCATTGCTTCCCCGGGAGTTGGGCCAGGTGGCGAGTCAACTTGCAAAGGTGACCGGTCAGGCCTCATCGAGCGTGAACACGCCGACGCAACACGGCATTATTGAGGCGCTGCAAAACCCCGAGACGCGAAACTGGGAAAAGCAAATGATAGGGGAATTCAGGAAGAGAAGGGACCTGGTAAGGGGGATCATCGCCGAACAGCTGGGGTATGAGCTTGGGGGGGCTTTTTACGCGGCTCCCAGGGTCCCTCTAAACGCGGAGGAATTCTCGGAGCGACTTCTCGATGAAGAGGGAGTGTGCGTGTTGCCCCTAACAAAACTTTCGTCAGGAAAACACGGTTTTTTTGATGACCGGGTGAGACTCGCCTATGTGACGGGTCTTGAAACCCTGGAGGAGGGGTTGACACGATTTAGAAGGTTTTCAGAGAGACTGAGGTGACCTAAAACCCGGTGCAACATCGAAACAGAGGTTCCCATTCCGGTTCTTTCGTTTTTCAGCCCGCGATTTTTGACCGCAAAATGGCATGTGGTGGGAACACTAAACAGATAACTGCCATCCCCGACCGTTGCAATGATTGTCTTTTCCGGCGCGGCCAGTTTTGCTCCCAACGCTGCGCCCACACCCCATCCCAATGCAGAGTGGGAACAAAGGGGGGTGGGACTCTGTTACCTGAAACAAGAATGATACCGGGACGAAGAACCCCGTGAACCCCGATCATTTTAGAGGCCATGCGCCATTATGGTTACGTGGATGCGCGTGGAAGGGAGTTTAGAGCGAAAGCCATTCAAAATTCCGTATACCGCTATTTCCAGGTGATCTTCGGTACCTTTCGTTCAGGCAGACGGGCATATTTTACTTTGGGGTGACCGACCATCATGGGATAGTGGTAGGGGTGCCCCTCCGGGAGCCCCACCGCCTCTCTGACGGCCGCCGATGCCTGCAAGGCACCTTCCAACAGACCGGCCCAACAGGTGCCCAGATCCAATTTAGGGGCGGCCAGTTCGAAATAAGAAAGGGCAAGTGTCACGTCCACCATGCCGGTGGTGGCGGCTTCAGGGGCAGATGCCACGATCAGGACCGGGGCGCTCCACGTCACGGAATTATAGCCCATGTCCCAGGCGCCGACGATGAGTGGATAATACGGCGGGACCGACTGGGGATTCTTTTCAAGCACCTTGCGCATCCCCTCCACGGTCAACCCTGCGATTTCCTTGATCCTGTCCGGATCGGTTATTACCAGCCATTCCACCATTTGGAGGTTGCCGCCGGTGGGGGCGCAGCGGGCGATATGGATGAGCCGCTCGAGTTTTTCCTTTTCCACGGGTTGCTTCTTAAAAAACCGTATGGATCGGCGGGAGCGAAGAAATTGGACTGCCTGTTCTTCGCTGATATCCAGATCCTTTTCGATTAACGGGCTGTTCTCGATCGGCACCCGGGCATGGCTGAGGGCGCCGTGAGGGCAGACAGCCACGCAATGCCCGCAGCTGTTGCATATGTCATCGCCGCCGGGTACGATTCAGGGAAAGCTTTCGTCGTCCTTGAGTTTGATGATGGCCATGGGGCATTCACTCGCACAGATGCCGTCTTTCTTACACTTGTTCTCATCGATAATCAAAAGCCCCATGTGTTGTTTCTCCTTTCATTTTTTCCGCAAAAAGATCAGGGTCCTGACAATGGGCAACTCGTCAAATAGCACGACTGCATGGGCCAGCTTGTAAAGTTCCTGGGAAACCCTGAACCGGGACGTTATAGGATGTCCCCTTATCCCACAGCTTAATAGAATTTCATCACGTTTTCAGGTACCATCCGGATATCTCATAAATCCACCGCGATAGATTTCTGCTCAAGATAGTGGTATCGCAAGAAGAGATCGCGATTTCAAATTAACAAGTCAGCGATTTTTTGTTCCCATCTTTTGGAAACGCAACCCTTCAAGACTATACATGAAGAGCGCTATCAATTTAGCAAATCTAGCCAGTTAATCCCATTTTGGCACCCTTCTTCACCTTTCTGAAATGCACGAATCGACTAGCATTTGTTTCATCAATTTCAGTGTTGGCCACACATATGCGTGAAACCCAGGAAATAGCCCAGACTCAACCTCAATACAAGACTGACTTAAAATCATCACGTCTAAAATACAAGAATGGCCGCAATAGCCGTTCTTTCTCCTTCATACTTGCTTGGAGTATACGTCTAATTCCAAAACGCTAATTCATTCCCAGTGCCTTCATGGCTCCAGTTAGAGGATCGCCATAAAAAATTGGATCGACTCTCTCCATGATATCTGCCGATACTTCAAGGA
>JABMQV010000767.1 GCA_013203065.1 Desulfobacteraceae bacterium
CTGTGTCCTTATCGGTCACCCTGCCCATTACCGTTCCGGTGGTGGGTTTTGGGGTCATTGAAAAATCGTGGAATACGGTCTGCCCGGCAATCGCTTCTACCGATCCGCTGTAATTCTCGTACCCTGACTTGGAGGCAATGACCGTTTGGGTCCCTGATGTGATTCCGGTGAGCTGGTAGGTGCCCTCGGAATCAGTATAGGTCTCTAAGGAACCAATGGCCACGAAGACATTTTCAAGTGGGACACTCGTATCTTTATTGGTGACAGTCCCTCTCACGGTTCCGGTGGTGGGATTCGGGGTCATGGCGATGTCGTGAAACACGGTCTCATCGGCCTTGACCTTTACACTGCCGCTATAGTTCTGGTAGCCGGATTTGGCGGCTTTTATAATCTGAGCCCCGGGAGGGATTCCGCTGAGGTGATAGGATCCATCTGAATTACTGGTGGTAGTGGCAGAACCAACACTAACAACCGCACCTTCTATAGGAGAAAATGAATCATTATCAATAACGCTTCCCCTGATTTCCCCCTCCGACCCCGGCTCCGGGGTCATTTGTATGTCGAGAAATGTGGTCTGCCCGCCAGCGACAGCAACGTGACCGGTGTAGGGTATATACCCCGCCTTGGAAGCCGTTACGTTCCGATTCCCTTCAGGTATCCCTGTCAGGATATAATGACCATCGCTGTCTGTCTCAATTGAAGAATTGTAAATGGATACGAGGACCCCCTTTAAAGCGGAACCTGTCTTGGCATCGGTGACGAATCCCTTGATTATACCGGTGCTCGCCGTCCCGCCGCCACTGCTGCATCCGGTCAACGAGACACTTAATAAAAACGGTAAAAAGATGATTGCCAGGAAAATGATACCTAAAGAATTTCTCTGAGTCATCCGGTTCACCTTGCCAACCTCCAATGAGTCCGGTAATATTCAACAATAGACCGCAGTTTCTATCAATCCCGCCACTGGACAGGAGAAAGGGAATTTATCTCAACGGGTCAAGAATATCAAGTTTTGAACTATATGAGCCCCTTTGATCTTGACCCACGAGTTCATTTAGCTCATACTCATTTTGTCAAAAAAGCAGGTTCTTATAAACGAGTAACATGGTACAGATGGGTTATTGACACGCAAGCCTGGTTTCCCTATACTTCTCACCTGAGAAAGAGAGTTCTTAAAAAATCAAAGCAAAGGAAGGTCAAAAATGGAGAACGAGATCTACGATAGGTTTTCATTGCAGGGCAAGGTCGCATTGGTAACAGGCGCCAGTCGCGGAATCGGCGAATGCATCGCTCAAACCTATGCGCAAGCTGGCGCCAAGGTCATTCTGGCCAGCCGAAAGCAGGAAGGCATTGACAAGGCTGCAGCAAGAATTACTGAGTCAGGGGGTGAGGCAATTGCCGTGGCCGCCAACGTCTCCAATGGCGATGAGCGAAATAGAGTGATCGCAAAGAGTATGGAATGGGCCGGTCGCATCGACATTCTGGTGAATAACGCCGGAACCAATCCCGCCTTTGGTCCCTTGGCCGATGTGTCTGAATCAGCCTGGGATAAGATTTTTGCCGTGAATCTGGATGCCCCCCTTTTTCTCTCTCAATTGGCATACAAGGCATGGATGAAGGACAACGGAGGGGCCATCATTAACACCGCGTCCGTAGGGGCATACCAGACCTCTTGGTTCACCCCCGCCTACAACATTACCAAAGCGGCGCTGGTTCATTTGACGGCTTGTCTCGCAAATGAATGGGGTCACATGGGTATACGGGTAAACGCCATTGCCCCTGGCTTGATTAGAACCGACCTGAGCCGTGCCCTATGGGAAAACCCTGAAGCCGCCAAGAGAATCGAGTCGCTCCCCATCCCCAGGCTGGGAGAGGTGGAAGACCTTGCCGGCGCGGTCTTATTCCTTGCTTCAGATGCCTCCGCTTTTCTAACCGGACAAACCCTGGTCGTGGATGGTGGCCAGTTGGTCCACTCCCCCTAAGAGTGAACTGGAAGAAATCCACCTTCCCGCTTTCCAAAACCGTGGGACGAAGAATGTGAAGGTCCGCTTCTACTCACTTGCCAAAGAAGTGAGTTCCTATCACGTGGAGGGAAAAGGATGAAAATGGAATGTCAGATTTTCTGCGAGACCCATCCGCTTTGACTGAGCACATCATCCGTGTGCTCCAAGAGAGAAACAGCCGCGAGCACATCTTTCCAAGAGCCACCATTGAGTTACAGACCACTTCAGCCGTACTGTTTCTCTTAGGCCGTCATTTTAGGAACAACAAAGATCCAGCCGAGCCCAGTATAATACTAAATAAGAGGTCCCCAAAGGTAAAACAACCGGGTGATCTTTGCTTTCCCGGCGGAGGTGTTGCGCCCCGTCTGGATTCCTACCTCTCAAAACTCCTTACCCTGCCCTTTTTTCCCTTGGCGCGCTGGCCTTACTGGTCTAAATGGCGTGATCAGGGACAATGGGAGAGCCGGTACCTTGCCCTCCTTTTTGCCGCCAGCATCCGGGAGAGCCTTGAGGAGATGCGCCTGAATCCTCTGGGAGTGAAATTCCTGGGCCCACTGCCATCCCAGAGTCTTGTCATGTTTCCCCGGGTCATCTACCCGATGGCAGGATGGATTACCCGTCAAAACCGTTTCTTGCCCAACTGGGAGGTGGAAAAGATCGTTCGCATTTCTCTTCGAGACCTGTTGACCCCCGAACATTACAGATGTTATCGACTAAATTTTGGCACACTCCGTGCCAATGGACAAACCGGGGCAACCCAGGATCTTCCCTGTTTTCTCCACAGAAATGAAGGTGAGGAGGAAATTCTTTGGGGTGCGACCTACTTTATGGTGATGGTCTTTCTTGAACTCGTCTTTGGGTTCAGCCCTCCGGATATTGAATCGCTTCCGGTCGTCTATGGGGCCCTAGATAAGAACTATCTTACGGGTTCCAGATGAAGTAACCGTTCACGGGTTCATTGGTTCAGGGTTGGGGAACCCAGAACCTGTGAACGGTTATCAGATAAACAACTAATTTTCCGTTAGAGAAAAGGTGATAACCCGGCAATCGCCAGAAGAATAGATATCTCCTTCCACCATTTGGCTCCCCAGTTTTACGGTTTTTCCGATGAGTTTCATATCCGCTTCATCGGGATTTATGTCAATCAGATTCCCTATCACCGAGGGTCCTTCTTTGAGTTCCGCCATGGCAACCACATACGGGGGCCTTTTTCCCTCGGGAGCCACCCGTATTACCGTGAAAGTGCGTATGGTCCCCTCCCCGCCTGCCTCAGCAACTTTCAGATCAGTACCGTGACAGTTTCGGCACGTACCCATTGGCGGGAATGTAAAGGTTTCACAAGTGTTGCAATGGAGCCCGAGAAGTTTTCCCTTTTCCAGACCTTCCTGATATTGTTCAAAAGTGAGCGCGTATTCCATTTTTTTAACTCCTCAAAATAATATTGCAGACGGTTCCAAGATCTCCACCCAGGGTGTCCACGAGACCTACCCGGGCCCCTTCCACCTGTCGCGGGCCGCATTCTCCTCTCAGCTGTTCCACAATCTCGGTCACCTGACCGGCACCGGTGGCGCCGATGGGGTGTCCTTTGGACTTGAGCCCGCCGGATGGATTGGCCACCACCTTTCCGTTCAAATAGGTCTCCCTCTTGGCCGCAGCGTCATGGGCCTTGCCAAATTCATAGAATCCAAACCCCTCCAGAGCGAGGATCTCGGCAATGGTGAAACAGTCGTGAAGTTCCACGACATCTATGTCATCCGGGCCCACACCGGCCTCTTTGTAAGCCTGGGCCACTGCTGTCTCCCTGGCCTTCACTCTGGTGACATCCTGTTGAAGATAGAGTGAGCCTGCCGAGGCCTGTCCCATTCCCGCAACATAAATGGGTTTTTTGACAAGATCTTTGGCCTTGCCTGCCTCCGCCAGCACCACAGCTGAGGCGCCGTCAGAAAATGGGCAACAGTCAAACAGCTGGAGCGGGTCTGCAACCATCATTCCACCCAGGACCGTCTCCTGATCGATCTCTTTTTGAAAGTGGGCCTTTGGGTTTAGCGTGCCGTGGTAATGGTTTTTTATGGCAACCTCCGCCATATTTTTTTTCAGTTCCGGCAAGGGGATGCCGTACTTGCTGGAATACATGTGGGCCGCCATGGCAAAGACCCCCGGGAAGGTCAACCCCGCCCTCGCCTCATGCTGTGACTGAGTTGCCATGGCAAACGTTTTCGTTGCCAAAGGGGTTCCCATCTTCGTGGCCCTCTCCGTTCCCCCGGCCAGGACCACGTCGTAAACACCCGCACCCACAAGCAGGGCCGCATGTCGGATGGCAACCGTGGCAGTGGCGCACGCCGATTCAAAACGGGTAGCCGGCGCAGACATGGGCAACCCCAATTCTGCGTGGGCAAAGGGTGCCATATGCATCTGTCCCTCCTCAAAATCGCCCAGGCAATTGCCGAAGAAGAGCGCCTCCACGTCTTTGGATTCAATGTTCGAATTACTCATGGCCTCAAGGCCTGCTTCCGTAAACATTTCCAAATTCGTCTTTTCTGATACACCGAATTTGGTCATGCTTACGCCCAAAACAGCAACTTCTCTCATTATTTTACCCTCCTGTTGAATTTTGGCCCCTGTCACCTCCTAAACTTGGGCCTTTCAATTTAGTGACTCCACATTTCGTAAGTTCTCAATAATCTCGGGTGCCTAACCCCACTCAAGAAACGAGACCTTTGCAAAACGCCCCCTTTTGCCCAATCCCGGCGTCAGGGGCTCAAATTTCAATCCTCGAAATACCCAATGTATTCCTCCGGTTGAAATTTTGATCCGCCTTGACCTTGGCCAAACTGAAACGTTTTGAAATTAGCTCCTATATATCAAATATAAAATGGAAGGCAAGGAAAGGGAAATATAATGGTATGCGGCCAACGTTCAATTTTATTTCGAATCGTAC
>JABMQV010000768.1 GCA_013203065.1 Desulfobacteraceae bacterium
ATCTCTGAAGGTCATCCTTTTGCACCATTCCGGGTCATCGTGGTGGACGGTGCACACCAGCCCCGTATCCGCCACGGCCTCATAGAGTTCGTAAAGCAGCCCGTGGTCGACGACCCCCAGTTCTGAGATATAGGGATAGACCTCTTTGATGTGTCGTGTGTTAAAAATCTTTATGCCTATGGCACCGGCTTTGGCCAGTTTTTCGACCTCCTCAGGGAAAAGACCGCCACCATATAATCCGAAGTCCAGATAGGATTTGTTCTGAACGGCGTCGAGTTTTAATTGAAAGCTATCAAGGGTCGTCGGGTGCGGATCGTTGTTGGTCATGTCCAGACAACACGTGATACCCCCGGCTGCGGCCGCCTTTGTCCCTGATTCAAAATCCTCCTTTGCGGTGTGCCCCGGTTCGCGAAAATGGCAATGGGTATGCCAGAGACCGGGAAGGATGCAGAGATCCGTTGCGTCTATGGTTTTTTCAGCAGAAGGAAAAATCGATTTGGTGCCGATTCCCATAATTTTTTCATCATCGACTGCAATGTCGGCCTTGAAGTGAGCATGGGGGGTGTAAACCGTCCCGCCTTCAATAATCAGATCAATACGCTCCATCACATCTCCTTGAACTTGAGATTTATTCCGTCCAGACTTTCTCCCGCTTGTCGATGACCCTCTTCGCCTTGTGGGTGGCTCGCTCCAGGGTATTCTCTTTCAGGATTTTCACCCTGGGGGAGACACCTAAAAGGCTTTTGATCTTCCCCCTGACCGCCTCGGCCAAGGGCCTGTCATCGATTCCAATCCCTTCCTTCTTTTCCACCTCCACATCAAATTTATCAAGGTGCTGTTCCTGGTATACAACGATCTGGTACTCACCTGTAAGCTCCTTAGTGCCCCTCACCACCTTCTCGATATCACTTGGGAATACATTGACGCCTGTTATGATCAGCATGTCATCGATGCGGCCCTGGATATTGATCCGCGCATGTGTCCTGCCGCACCTGCACGGTTCCTCGTTCACTGTCACGATATCTCCTGTCCGAAAACGGATCATGGGCCTTGCCCGCTTCTTCAAGGTGGTAAGGACCATCTCCCCTCTTTCACCTTTGGCAACAGGCTCAAGGGTTTCAGGATCCAGGACCTCCAGCAGGTTATGATCCTCCGAGAGATGCAATCCATCTTGCTCGGTACACATACCCGCATTTGCACCAAAGGTGTCTGAAAGGCCATAAAAGTCGTAGACCTTTGCATCCCAAAGCCTTTCGATGGCCTCCCTGGTTGACCTTATGGACCCGCCGGGTTCGCCCGCCACGATGATCTTGTTAATTGCAAGATCCTTGGCCGGGTCGATGCCCTCTTTTTGAGCAGTCTCTCCCAGATACCAGGCATAGGAAGGGGTTGTCCATGTGATGGTGGGTTTGAATTGCTTCAGGATAAAGAGGAGTCTTTCCGAAGGGATTGTACCCGCCCAGATACACATGGCACCCACTTTCTGGGCACCCACCACATCGGGCCCCCCTACAAAGAGGGTAAAATTGAGGGCGTGACAGTACCGGTCTCCCGGCCTCATCCCCATGGACCAGAATAGCCTTGCCTCAACGTCCTGCCACTCATCAAAATCACGGGCAGTAAAAGGAGAAAGGGTCGGAGTTCCCGTAGATCCGCTAGATGCCGAAACGAATACGATTTCCTCCTCCGGGACGGCCACCATATCCCCCATGTCGGGAACCGCCAACTGCCTGTCCCTTTCCACCTTCTTGCTGGTAAAGGGGAAATTTCTGATGTCTGTAAGACTCTTCACCTTCTTTGGATCCGCCCCGGTTTCGTCAAGGGCCATCCTGTAGTAGGGCGAATTCTCGTATGAAAACAAAAGCTCTTCTTTTAGCAGTTCGAGCTGCAGCCGCTCAAGTTTTTCCCGGGACATGGTTTCTAATGCCTCGTCCCAATATTTCCCCCTTGTCATTGTCATTTTCGTCCCTCCAGATTTCCAACAACCCGTTTCTTTTCTCCCAGTCCAGAGAACTCACCCCCGGCCTTCCCTCTTCACCTGCTCCATGATCTCCCGGTAGTATTGGTTAAAGACCGTGCATCCAACCTGTTTTTGGGACATCATGAGGCGACTGCAGCCGCCGCACGCCGTGCAGAAATTGATCGAATCGACCTCCTGGTTCAATATTTTTTTGGCAAACAGCGGGTCGGCAAGGGATTGCCGCCCAACACCCACCAGATCCACATGTCCATCTTTCAGGTTTTTCTCTGCCCAATAGATAAAGCTCTTCTTCGAGGGATCGGGCTCCTTCAGTCTGTTTTTTCCGTCTCTCAGATAGCTGTACCCCGACCCGATCACCGGAATCCTTACAGCGTCCTTCACGGCCTTGGCCCAGCCAAAATGTCTGTAGACGCCTTCCGGATAGAGCTTCGTGGGCCTCACGATTTCAGGGGTAGTGGCCGGTATCCCGGCCGATACGTTGATATAATCCATCCCCAGTGTTTCCATAAGCCTGGCGAATGCGATCGACTCGGAGAGATCCTCGATCACCTCCCCCGGCCCCCGCGTCCCAAGACCCCCCGGTATCCCCTCATAGACCGAATACCTGGTGCCGATGATGAAAGATCTATCCCTTACTGCCTCCTGTATCTTTTGCGTGGTTTCCCTAAAAAACCTTGTCCGGTTATCGAAGCTCTTGCCCCAACGGTCAGGCCTTATATTTGCGGGCCGTATCATTTCACTGCAGAGGTATCCGTGACAATGCTTGAAATCAATGCCATCCGCCCCCACCTCTCTCGCGATGACAGCGGCCTGCGCCAATTTGAAACCTATATCGTCAATCTCCTTCTCGGATAGGACATGGATGCCCTCATCTCCGGTTGGGCATACGGAGACAACTTTTGAGAATTCGGGATGGCTGAGCCTTCCTGCGTGGTCAATCTGAAATAAGATCAACGACTCCCCATTGATCTCCCGCATCTCCCTGACCAGTCTCTCCAGCCCGCCTGCCGTACGTTCAGAGATTTCCAACTGGTTTTTTCGGGCCCGGCTCTCATAAGAGATGGTCAGGGATTCGAAAAAGATAATTCCCGCCTTCCCCTCTGCCAGGTTTCGGTATCGCCGAAAGGTGAGGTCCGTGGGGTTCCCGGAGGCATCTCCGTCATTACATTCCATGGGCTGATTCACGATGCGATTCGGCGCCTGTTTTCTTCCGATCGGGATGGAAGAAGATAACATCTCCACGTTCATGTTCATGACTTATCCTATATTCTGTCCATTCTCGCTGATATTTTCAAAGTCTCCTCATTCATAACAAAGAACACACCCAACATCCCGCGGCACCCCCCGTCACCCATTATGTGAAAGAAAGGGCCGATTTTCTAAAAACCCGGATTCCGGCCCCTTTATAGCCGGTGTAGAAGAGAGAACTCGCTGTAGCCCCGGGGACCAACACAACAACAAAGGAAGGATAGACCATGTGAGGGGAATTTGTAAAGTGGCCGCCGCACTTGACACGGCGTGAATCCAGAAGACACGGGTCCCCGCCTCGGCCACTGTCACGTGACCAACAATCAAGTGTTCGCTTTATCCCGATCAGGATCTCCCCCTTTCCTTTATCAGGGCAGTAAGGAACGCTCCCAGGATCGGAACAAAGGTCAAAAACCACAAAGTTTGATAAAGGCCTATCATGTCAGCGATATAGCCCGAAAGGGCCGTCCCCACCCCTCCTGTACCAAAAGCAAGCCCCAAAACCAACCCTGAAGCCAATCCGATGTGCCGGGGCAACAGTTCCTGGGCCAGAACAACGGTGACAGAGAAGGAGGACAAAAGTGCAGCACCTGATGCCCCTGCGAGCACCCATAGCCAAACTCCGTTGCTCAATAACATGAACGTCATAAAAAGAGGGAAAAGAAGCAAGCTTGCGGCGATGACGCTCCGTCGACCGATTCGGTCTGAAAGATACCCCCCGTAAAGCCCGCTGGCGGCGCCCCCCACCAGAAAAACCGTCAACATCATGCTCCCCACCTTCAGATCAATCCCCTGGTTTTGGAAAAACATGGGGAGGTAGGTCAGGAAGGTCATATACACCCAGGCACGGAGCGTAACTATGAGACACACGCATATCAGGGACAGCCATGGAATCGGATAGGCCTCCTGATCCAGAGTGCTCTGGGACTCGATGCGACCGGGACCCTCCCGTTTCAAAAAACCCCCTGGATAAATCAAAATGATCAGAACCAGCAGCATTGCTGGTGGAAGCAAACCCAAAGTTGCGTGGAGCCCAAGCCCAAGCACCAGGAGGCCGCCCACCATCGGACCGATGGCAAACCCCAGATTGCCCCCCGTGGAAAAAACAGCCGCACCAAATCCCCGCCTCGATCCACTAAGCAGAAAAACCGCCATCATGGCCCGCGGGTGAAAAGCGGCTGTTCCCAAGCCCGCAAACCCCAGAAGTATGAGGCAGGACAGGTAGGATGGGGCCCAACCCAGCAGGCCCATGCTGAGAGCCGTCCACAGGATCCCCACAGGAATGAACCACCCTGTACGAAAGCGGTCTGAGATATATCCGAATACGGGTTGAATCACGGAAGAGGTGATATTGAGGACCATCATGGCCAGGCCGGCCTGGAAATAGGTCAATGAAAAAAGACCTTTCAACTCGACAAGGACGACAGGAAGAATGCCCTGAGAGGCGTCCACCCAGACGTGCCCGAGGAAAATAAGCAGGATAGCAATTATTTCCATCAGCCCTTTTTTGCCTGATTACCCAAAAACCGTTTTTTTGAACACGATACAGCCATCACGGATCAGGCGTGGTCATGCTTGAATTTTTCAGCAATGGGCTCGAAGTCGTAAGAGGGGTAAACCTCATAACGGAAGGCCCCCCACGCCTTCTGTTCCATAAAACGGTTCAAGTTTCGCAATCCATCAGGCGCCACGCTTAGATGAATAATAAAACCATAAGACATGGCCACCACCCAGGAGACAAGCTCACTCCCCTCAGGTGGGAAATCGCGATAAAACCCGGTCTCCCTGGCATGGGCCATGATTTCATCCAGTGTTTTTGACTGGTCGTGGCGCAAAATAACCGTCACGAGTATTCTCTGATCTGCTGCCATAATCAATTCCTCCATCTATTACAAAAAAAGGTGACTTCTCAATAAGCCCGGGAGAAATAAGCTAACCCAAGCACCCCTTGCTATGGATACTATAGTAAGGGTCTCTGGGTAAATGGAAAAATGAAATTGGATTGAATGGGTCCCCCTGCAATTTGGGACCGGGAGAATATCCAAAACCCGATTGTTTCTTTATTTTTGCCCTACTTACCTGTACTCTTGAGTCGTTATATTCCTTGCGCAGTGGATCTTTCAAGATCTTATGTACCAGTTGGGAATCTTCCTGGAGGACAAGCTGCCCCATTGAGGCATATCCATATGAAAAGAGTGGCATTGGGCAAAACCGGGATCAGGGTTTCAAGGCTTGGCATCGGGACAGGCACTTCCCACCCCTCGGGGTATTGCTACCAGACATTGATGGACCGGGGGGAGTTGGCAAGGCTCCTCCTTTTTGCGTTGGAGCGGGGTATAAACTTCTGGGATACGGCCTTTCAGTACGGGACCTATCTCCATGTCAAAGAGGCACTAAAGC
>JABMQV010000769.1 GCA_013203065.1 Desulfobacteraceae bacterium
AGTGCAAATTCTATTTCTCCCCTGGCGATGGGAGGCAGGAATTCCCTTTTCATCTCCTGGCTCCCATCCCTCAGTATCATGGGCCCGGCATTGTACGCCGCCACAAAGTATAAAGGGAGTCCTGCATAGGCCATTTCATCCCGGATCATATAGGTGACCATTTCAGAGGAATCCAGCCCGCCGTAATCCCTCGGCCACGCCGGGGTCAGCCACCCCCGTGCTCCAATCTTCTTAATGAACTCCCTGGCCTCCGCTCCCCCGTAAATTGCACCGAGTTGATGGGTTTCTTCCACCAGTTCCGGTGTTATTTCTTGCTTAATAAACTCTCGAACCTCCTCGATAAATTCTAATTCTTCTTTCTTAAACCCAAAGTCCATTGGTTATCCTGCCTCTCCTTCCTAATGGGCAATTAACGACACAAAAGAAAGATAATGAGACGAGCAGTTATCATGCTATAAGGTGATATGCTCCCTCACCAAACCCTCGTTTTCCATAAGGTCCTCGATCGTGCCCTCAAAAGAGATCTTTCCTCCGTCGATCACATAAGACCTTGTCGTCGTCTTTGTTGCAAACCTCATATTTTGTTCTGAAAGTAATATGCTTACCCCTGCAGCTCTTATCTCATTGACAATATCCGCAAGAGCCGCTACAACCAGCGGCGCCAGCCCCTCAGAAGGCTCATCCAAAAGGATGAATCGGGGAGCACCCATGAGGGTTCTTGCGATGGCCAGCATCTGCTGTTCGCCTCCGCTCATATTGCTCCCCAACCGCCTCTCCCCCAATGCCTTGAGATGAGGGAACAGCTGGTATATTTTCTCGAAAGTCCACCCCTTCTCCCCAGAACGAAATTTTATCTGAGCCACTTCCAGGTTTTCTCTTAATGTTAAAGTAGGATAAATCCTCCTATCTTCGGGCACGTAACCCAGCCCTATTCGGGCAACCTGAAAGGGTTTAAAACCACAGATCTCTGTTCCCTTGAATATAATGCTCCCCTGTGCAGGACGGACAATCCCCATGATGCTTTTTAGGGTTGTCGTCTTCCCCGCACCATTTCTGCCGACAAGGGAGACCACTTCACCCCTTTTTATTTTAAGGGAGACCCCTTGTAAGATGTAGCTTGAGCCGTAATAGGAATGGATGTCCTTGATTTCAAGCATCAAAACTCTTCCCCCAGATAAGCGTCGACCACCAGCTTATTTTTTCTCACATCGTCGGGTTTCCCCTCAGCAATCACGGTTCCCTGTTGAAAGACAGTAATATTATCAGAAATTGAAAAAACAGCATCCATATCATGCTCAATTAATATAATTGTCAGGTTTTCCTTTCCTGAAATCTGCTTAATAAAATTTATAATGGATTGCTTTTCTTGTAGATTTAAACCTGCGGTTGGTTCATCTAGAAGCAGAATTTTGGGGCTTCGAGCCAACCCGATTCCTATATCCAACTTCTTTTTATCCCCGTGAGAGAGGTTACCGGCCTTTGTTTCAGCCTCTCCCTCAAGACCGAGTTCTTCTAAGATCTTGAAGCACTCTTTTTTGACATCATCGTGCATATGCGGGCGAGAAAATAGGGCCATATTTTTTTTGTGTTTGTTGAGAACAGGAAGTGAGATATTTTCAAGGGCTGTCAGGTCCTGAAAGATGTTAATGACTTGAAAGGTCCTGGCAATACCGTATGCAGTGATTTCATAGGGCCGTTTTCCGGTAATATCATTCCCATCAAGATACACCTTGCCGTCTGTAGGTTTGAATTTACCCGTTACCACATTAAAAAATGTGGTCTTACCCGCACCGTTTGGACCGATAATGGAGCGAATTTCCCCTTTTTCAACGTCCATTGAAATTCCGTTCAGGGCCCTAAATTTCGCAAAATTCTTAACGATTCCTTCAGTTCTTAGAATGCTCACAATCTAACACCCAATTTCTCTTCAATGAATCCGATGACACCCTTACGAAAAAACAACACCATGATCAACAGGATAATGCCAAGAAATAGCATCCAATTTCCGATAATGGTCATCAAATAGGTTTTTAGGAATATATAGATCACGGCGCCAAAAAAAGGCCCGCTGAATGTATAGATTCCACCAATTAGCGTCATAATAATGGGTTCGGCAGAGGTAGACCAGTAACTCAATTCCGGATATGCCATCTTTGTCAGTGAAGCATGCAATGCCCCTGCTATGGCGCAGTAAATGGCTGATATGACAAAAGCAACCAATAAATAGCGTTGCGGATTGACACCAATAAAGCTGGCCCTTTCAATGTTTCCACGAATGGATCTCAAAGTGAGCCCGAATGAGGATTTTACCAGTTTTCTCAAAATAAATGCTAAGAGAATAAATATGACCAACGTAAAGTAATAAAAATGAATAGGAGATTCCAGATCAATTTTCAGAGGGTATATTTCGATGAGTCCCCTTGATACACCCGGGAGTCCGTCATCGCCTCCAGTAAAACTCGTCCAGCTAAAAACAATCGCATAAATCATCTGAGCAAATGCCAGGGTAAGAAAAGCAAAATAGATGGTGCCAAGTCTAACGCTCAAAAAACCCAGGACAATAGATACGATCGCTGTGACGGCAATGACAATCAGGAAAGGCAACCATATATTGAGGGTCACATGCTTATACATGAGTGCAACCGAATAGGCCCCGAGCGCAAAATACGCGGCCTGACCAAAGGATAGATAGCCGGCATGGGAAAAGAGCAGATAAAAACCATACGAAAATAGACCGTAAATGAGCATTTCATTGAGCAGGTAGAGGCCAAATGACGAAAGGAAAAAAGGGCAAACCCACAATAATATAACGACAAAAACCGTCAAAAATAGAGGCCATTTATTTTTTGGGTTCATTGCCTATTCCTTCCTTCCAAATAGGCCTTGTGGTCTAGCAAGGAGGATAAGGGCCATTATAATAAATGGCAAAGCCATGGCTACCTGTGGAAAATAATGGTCTCCAAAGGCCTCGAAAATCCCCAAGATGAGTGCAGCAACCAGAGTCCCCGTCAAGCTTCCAAGTCCCCCTATGACGATGACGGCAAAGCAGGTCACAGCGATATGGGCACCAACACCGGGCGTAATGGAGCTCATGGCCAAACCCAGTCCCCCGCTAAATCCAGCCAGGGCAACCCCGATGGCAAACATACCACTATAGACATAGGGGACATTGATGCCTAATGCTGATGTGATCTCAACATCTGAGGCTGCGGCTCGGGAAGCCTTGCCGAATTTCGTCTTGTATAGAAAAAACCACAGAAGAACTGCAATCACTATCGAACCGAACAAGATGAAAAGTGAATATTTGGGGAAAGGTTTACCGACTATAGACGCTGCACCCAAAAAATATTTTGGAAGGAGGATAGATCGGGGCATTCCCCCCCAGATCTCCAAAACAAGACCGTCAATAATCATGATCAACGCAAAGGTGAGGAGAAGCTGGTAGAGGTGTTCGCTCTCATATATTCTCCTCACAAAAAAAATCTCTATCAGGATCCCGATTAGGCCGACAATCCCGCCGCTGAGAATTATAATGAAAATAAACGACCAGTCTCCGCCAATGCCCTGGAGCAGAGTCCATGTGAAATATGCCCCCAACATGATGAAAGATCCGTGGGCGAAATTGATGATACCCAGGACACTAAAGGTGAGGTTGAGCCCGGATGCCATAAGAAAGTAGAGCATGCCCCTGGATAGGCCATTCAAAAGATCAATCAACAAAATTCCCAGATCCATTGTCTTTCCCCAGCCGAACATAAAGGAAGGTTGCGTTTCAGTCAGGCGAATCGCAACCTTCCTCTTCTCATTATCTCTTCAAGGCTTCATCAACAGGGATTATATGTTTCTTTCCATCAACTGTGGTATACCATTCGATCTTCCATCCAACTTCTTGACTGGAGTCAGGAACGATATGATAGAAAGGCATATAAAAATAGGCCTGATGATCACCCGCCCTGATCCATTTCTTACCGAGAGGGCTATCAATGGTAAGGTCCTCAAGGGCCTTGCGAATGTCTTCAATTTTGAAGCTCTTGGCCTTTTCTATAGCAGCCTTATAGGCGTAAACAGCATCAAACCCCGGGGCGGCATGCCCTTGGGCTACCAGAAAATATTTCTCTCCGTAGGTCCTTTTAAAATCTTCGTTGTATTTCTTGGCTAGAGGATTGTTGTAAGCAATATCGAGATAATGTTCCCTTGCCCATACATCAGCCATCCCCTTCTTGATTGCATACGGGATATCCCAATCTATGTGGCTGGATGTGAAGACCTTGATATCATTGAATAAACCATATTGTGTTGCCTCTCGAATAAAAGCAATCATATCCCCCCCGTAGAGGACACTGTATACGCCTTCTGGCTTGGCCGCCATAATCGCAGTGATATGTGGCCCGTATCCTCCTCCGGCTCCGAATTTCGGCCACCTATTAGCAACCACCTTGAAATTTGGGTCAAGCTGTTTCATCTTTTCAGAGAAATTGTCCCAGCAACTGTGGCCGTACGCATAATCCGGGGAAATATTTGCCCATTTTGTTACTTTTGGAAATTTCTGATGAATGAGTTCAGCAAGCGCATAATTGGCTGTACGGGCATCATCGGTTATTCGAAAGACATTCGGGCTGAACTGTTCCCCGGTGATTTTTGTGCTATGAGCAGCGCACGTAATGAGAAGGGAATTGAGTTCCTCCATCACCGGTTTGAGAGATAGTGCCACCCCGCTGCTTATGATTCCCATAAAGAGATCAATCCCTTGTTCTTTGTGAAGTTCTCGCGCCATCCGTACAGCAATGGCTGGACGCACTTCACTGTCTCTTATCAGGATTTCCACATTTTTCCCTAAGATGCCCCCTTTCTCATTGATCAACTTTGCGGCCAACAAAGCACCTTTACTCATGGGTTCACCTGTCCCGGCGAAAAGGCCGGTCATGGGAGCAATAAAACCGATTTTAACCTTTTCTTTTGCTTGTACCTCTGAAACTGTCAAGACGCAGATAACCATTAACGAGCAAACCAAGAATGCAACGATTGAATATAGAGATCTATTCCTTTTCATGGCGATATTCCTCCTTTTCATGACGATATTCCTCCTTTTGCTAGTTTTTTTCTGAGCCCGAAATCTTTTTCCTCCTTTCTCCTAGAGTTCTCTTATGATTCTAGTTTTTCAATATAATGGCAGAACCATTTCCACCTAAACCAAGAGTCTGCAGTAGACAGGTTTTTGCTCCTTCCACCTGCCGGGCCCCTGATTCTCCGCGTAGTTGCCAGACCCCCTGCGCTACCTGGAAAAGCCCCATTGCAGTTGTTGCTTCTCCAAAAGAAGCAAACCCGCCGCTAGGGTTTATTGGCAATTTTCCGTTGGGAAAGGTTTGATTCTCTTCTACAAGTCGGTCACATTCACCCGGCTCGCAGATGCCCCAGGACTCAGGCATGAATAGTTCATGCCCAGCGCAGTTATCCTGGAGTTCTATGAAATCTATCTCTCTAGGTTCAATCCCTGCCGTTTCAAACGCCTTCGTGACAGCCAAAGCTACCTCGCTGGTGAACGGTACAGATGCGGTAGGCTTGCTGGTTGATACCTCGGGGATTCGAAACTGTGGGTCCCCAAACTGCATGGTCGCCACAGCGGTAGCAGCGACCCATACCGGTTTGGCGTTAATCTGGTTAGCCTTGTCTTTTGAACAAAGGATGGCGGCGGCCGCCCCATCGCTCACAGCGCATATTTCATATAATCTGAGGGGATAATTAACCATAGGTGAATTCAAGACTTCTTCCAGAGTGAAAACCTTTTTATAGCGAGCCAAAGGGTTTTTGGCGCCCACATCGTGAGCCTTCACAGCCACCTTGGCAATATGTTCCTCTGTGGTTCCAAAATCCTCCATCCGTCTTGTCACTTCGAAAGCCCAATATCCGGGGTTGGGGATGCCGATAGCTTTCCATCGAATATAGTCCACATCAGTTGCATCATCTGCTGCCCCTGGAGTTCTGGGTATGAACCCCTTTGGCATTTTTTCCCCCGCTACAGCCAAAACGACTTCGCTGGAGCCGCTCGCCACCAAATTATGTGCCAAATTAAAGGCATTGGCTCCGGTAGCACAAGCCGAAGAAACATTATAAATGGGGATTCCGCTACGCCCCATCATCTGGGCGACCTCGTTTCCTGC
>JABMQV010000770.1 GCA_013203065.1 Desulfobacteraceae bacterium
GCTATAGAAAAGATAAAATTCTCATTTGGATACCCCGCTGCTTGATGCGGGGTAGTTCATTCCTTATCCATAGGTTTCTTTTCGAGAATCGACAGGCATTCCTTTCCAAATTAGACCAGCCCTAATATTTTCCACCATATGCCAGCCACCAATATGAGAATCCCCAACAAGATAGGAGTTGCAAAAACGCCCGCTTTGGTGAGGTCAGTTGATTTGAAATACTTATAACTATAGGCAATGGCATTGGGGGGGCAGCCGATTACCAGAAGCATGGCAAAGGAGGTAGCAGTACCAAGGCAAAGAGCCATCACAATGGGATCCACCCCTTCTAACTGGGCCATGGGGATCACAATGGGCAGGATCAGGGCCGCCGCAGCCACATTGGCCATGGCATTTGTCACAAGGGCCCCAAAAAGTCCGACCCCTGCAAATAGGATGAGCCATCCGCCCCCCTGTACCAGTGGAAAAAATAGATAGGCAAAATACTTTGCGGCCCCTGAATAGCCCATTGCAAGGCCGAGGGAAATCCCGCCTCCAAAGATGAAGAGGGCCGTTCCCCACTCAAGATGTTCATGAATGTCCGCCCATTTCAGAACTCCAAAAAGGACCAATGCGCCTACACCCAACATCCCCGTTACAGAGTAATCTATACCATGGAGCCCCTTCGTTAACCACAGGATAAATGCAAGGCCGATGATGATCAGAGATTTCTTTTCCAGGGGGCTCCAGGGACCGATCGCCTCGTCGAATTCGGGAAGTTTGAACTTAGGATCGGGTCGGAATACAAAATAGAGGATTGCAACGGATGCGGGCACAGTAATAATGGCCGCCGGCATGGCGTATATTATCCAGTCAAAGAAGGTAATCTCTATACCGGTGAACTCTTTAAGAAATGCGGCAGCGACCATGCAACGGCCGCCGCCCACGAGGCTCCCCATACCCCCGGAGGAACAGGCAAATGGTAACGAGAGCATCATAAACTTTGCAGTATTGGTATGGGGTTCAATACCAACGGCCCTCATCAAGGGAAGCATGGTGACGATTCCGATGGCACAGGCCGCCGCATCATGCATGAAGGAAGAAGCGATACCAAGCCCGATGGAAATGATGAAGGTGAACTTTATGACGCTGGTCCCCGCCTTCCTGATAATGAAATACCCAAGCCGTTTGGTGATTCCAGCCTTTTCCAAGGAGATGGCAAAGATGAGACAGCACATGATAAAGACGACCACCGGGTGCATGTAGGGAGCCCAGGCCTCTTTGACATCACTGATCCCCATTATGACCAGGAAGACGCCAATACAGATGGCCGTGATCTCGAGGGGGATCGGTTCAACCACAAAGAGAAAGACCAGTACCGCCAGGACGGCCAGGAACCTCATGGCCTTGGGAGAAAGGCCGTTCTCATAGGCAACTTGAACCCCCTGCATATTGGATTCCGCAGCTTTTTCCTGGAGAAATTCCGCTGTAGCTTTCTTACTTCCAGGGTCTCTTGCCTCCACTACGTATCCTTCCCCCGGGTCTTTTTGGGAAGAAACTATTTTGAAATACTGACTTACATCTTGAAAAAGACTCTGACCGGTATCGCCGGTAATCATGAATTTTGTGCCTTCAGGCCGCGGTATGAGCAGAACAGTAACCCCCAGTGCGAGTGCCAAACAGAGCTGGAACCCCTTCGATTTCAAGACCATTTTTCCTCCTATCGTCTGGCCCGTATTCCAGAAAATCATATTCTCAACATCTCTGATATAACCTCTTTGAGACGTTCAATGCTGTTGCCCACCTTTTCCACGAAAACGGCTTGATTCAAGGCTATTAGCGGGCTACTGCAGTCCGAGGGAAAGGCGTGGAGAATCACCGGCAGAGCAGGAATCCGATCGTTTAGTTCTTCCAAAATCGCCACTTCTTTTGCGTCTGGAAGATCGGGGTCCAGAATCAGGAGGTGGAAGGGTTCGTGGCTGTAAATCCATTTGAGGATCTCCCGACCGCTCTTAGCCAACCGAACGCGGTACCCTTGCTCTGTCAATTCACGGCGCAAAAATTCCCGGATATGACGGTTGCGGTCCGCTACCAGGATCGTGACTTCTTCTTTCACCCAATTTTCCTCATAGAAATTATTCCTGCTTTTACAACTCAAGATCTATGCCAAAAAAAGAGGTGGGGCAAGGCCTTTTTGAGGATGTATAACTCTTTGAATACAAACGGAATTTTTAAATACTAAGAGACCGGGCAAGATCCTGGTTGAAGGGATGGGCTGGGGTAAGTGTCAGGTTTCTTTGCACCATGTAAAGGAAATTTGGTGGGAGCCTTGGTCAGTCTTCTTTTACCCTCCTTTCGAATTTGATCTGGTATTTGTCGATCTTTGAATGGAGAGTAGGTCTGGAGATACCCAGGAGTTTCGCTGCCCTGGACCGGTTTCCGCCTGTAAGATTGAGGGCTTCGCCGATGATTATGCTGGCAAAACGGTTCATACACGAATCGAAGGCCTTCTCTTCTTTTGATGAGATCAGGGCTTCACATATCCATTCCCTCATTCCCTGATATTGTTTGTGATCCAGGGGCTTTCTCCCCTCCCTCTCACCGCCTATGGTCTGAGCAATATCATCTGGTCCAAGGGGGCCGCCACGGTTAAATATCAACGTCTTTTGTATGGTATTGGCAAGCTCCCGGACATTTCCCGGCCATGAATAGTTAATAAGCAAATTCATGGCCTCCTTCGTGATCCCCGGGTTTTCCACGCCCCCTTCTGCCGCGTACTTGGAGAGAAAATACTCAATGAGGTAAGGGATATCTTCCGGCCTCTCCAGGAGGGGAGGCAGCCATATGGTAACAACCTTGAGACGGTAGTAAAGATCTTCCCGGAAGCGGCCTTCTGCAAGGGCAACCTCCAGGTCACGGTTAGTGGCGGCAATTATTCTCACATCCACGGGGATAATTTCGCGCCCCCCAAGACGCTCGATACTCTTGTCCTGGAGCAACCTCAATATCTTGGCCTGAATGCTGGATGGCATATCGCCGATCTCATCCAGAAGGATGGTGCCGCCATGGGCCTGTTGAATCTTCCCTACCCGGCGATGTGTGGCCCCGGTAAACGCCCCTTTTTCGTATCCAAATAGCTCGCTTTCAAGCAGATTTTCAGGGATCGCCACACAGTTGATTACAAGAAAAGGCTTATCTGCCCTGAGGCTGTGTTGATATATGGCCCGGGCCACCAGTTCCTTCCCCGTGCCTGACTCACCACGAACAAGGACTGTTGCGCCCGTAGGGGCTACCCGCCCGATCGCCTTGTAGACATCCTGCATAACCCTGCTCGAACCGATTATGGCCTCCTTGGAGGCCCCATCTGGCACCGCATCCATATCAACGGGTGATCGCATAAAACGGCCAGCTTCGAGGGCCTGGCCGATGACCCCCAACATGTCAGGGATGTCAAAAGGCTTGAGTATATAGTCGAATGCGCCCATCTTTGTCGCTTCTATTGCGGTTTCCGTCGTGCCGTAAGCGGTCATGATGATCACCGGAAGCTTGGGTTCAACCTCGTGGATGGCCTGAAAGGTCTCAAGCCCATTCATCCCGGGCAGTCGCATGTCTAAGATAACCAGATCCGGAACCTTCTCGTGGACAAGCTTAAGGCCTGCTTCGCCGGAAGGTGCGCCTTCCACCATATAGCCCTCTTCGGACAATAGCTTCTCAAAGCTTTTGCGCAACTGATCGTCGTCGTCAATTATCAGGATCCTGCTCAATTTATGACTCCTTTGCTGGGAGGGTGATGATGAAGCTGCTTCCTACGCCCTCTTTGGATGTAACACTTATCTGGCCGCCATGCTCTTCCACAATCCGAGCGACAATACTCAGGCCCAGCCCTGTGCCCTCCTCTTTGGTAGAAAAAAACGGCTGAAAGACCTTGTCCTGTATCGAGTCTGGTATCCCTGGGCCATCGTCTGATACTTCAATCACGATCACACGACCCAGTGGCTCCACAAAATCCACATCCTCGCGGACAACGATCGATCCGCCCCCTTTCATGGCCTCGCACCCATTGACTACGATGTTCACAAGGACTTCCTTTAACTGTTCCGGATCGACCAGGATCTCGGGGAGCCGTGTCTTGCGCTCAACATTAACATCCACATCGTATGAGCTAAGGCGGTGCTGCAATAACTGAATGGCCAGGTCCACCACCTCCGAAGGACTGACCATCTGCATCTTGAGCTTGGGGGGCCGGGAAAACTCGAGGAAGTTCTGGACAATGGTGTCAATGTGGCGGATCTCCTCTGAGATAACTTCAAAATCATCTTCCTGAGTATTTGAGAGGCCGAGGGTCCGGTCCAAAGAAAACAGGCGCATCTTCACTGAAGTCAGGGGATTACGAATACTATGGGCCATCCCGGCGGCCAGTTTACCTACCAGGGCCATCTTTTCGGCCTGAAGGAGGGACTCGCGGCTCTTTTCCAGTTCAACCTGGGTGTGATCCGCATCTTCAATCAAACCGCGGACACTTCGACTGAGCGTCTTCACCTCATCCCCTGATTGGCCGGTGGCACCGACGCGATCTGCCTCTAGCGCCAGTTTCCTCAATGGCCCCAGGATATGATGTATCAGAACGAAGGCCAGAAGAACCCCCAAGATAAAGACGGCAAGAATCGCTGTAATTGCAATGATTCTAAGCCTTCCGGCCTGCGTTTGGCTTTCTTCTCTTGCTCTAGTGATCAATTCACTGTGGAGTCTCTTATATGTCTCGCAGCGCTCCAGTATCTTGAAGAAGCGGTCGCGCATCTCCCTGTGGAGCCTCGCTCCGGCGTCACGTTCCCCTGATTTGTAATACTCAATGACTTGATCTTTGATAGTGATATAGTCGTTGTAATCAGACTCTATGAGATTTATGGCCTCCTCCTGTTCCTCGGTCTCTATTAGGGAATGTACCTTCTTGAGCCGCTCCTTAAAGATCTGGCGATACTCGCCGAGCTGCCTCAGCCAGTCTGGGTCACCATCCAAATAATAGTAGGAAACAAACCCCTTCTGGTTCACTAGGGCTTCTTCCAATGCTGCTGAGGCCTGAAAGGCGGCCACATTCTTCTCGACGATGTGGGTCAATATATCTTGCATCTGATACGTATACCATACCATGATCA
>JABMQV010000098.1 GCA_013203065.1 Desulfobacteraceae bacterium
CAACTATAAGATAAGGACGTTTTGTCCGCATCCAGATGCCTTCTCAGTATAGACCTCGTTCTTATCACCAGATATCGCCCCGCTGGGCCAAAGGTCTCTAACCTGTGCCAATGAAAGAATTTCTGAAAAAGATGTTGACGGGAAACAAAGGCTCCTCCAGGCCTAACGCCGGGGAAGAGGCTTTGACCCGTTTTTTTTGGAACTCCTGCAACGTCAACTGCGGGGGTCTGTGCCTTTTGAGGACCTATGTGAGTAACGGTAAAGTTATTCGTATAGAAACAGACAATATGGGTGACGATTCCTATGGGAACCACCAGATTCGTGCATGTTTGCGCGGACGATCGATGCGCAAGCGAGTCTATGCTCCTGAACGGCTTAAATACCCTTTGAAAAGGGTCGGCAGACGGGGTGAAGGGAAATTCGAACGAATATCTTGGGAAGAGGCCTTTGATCTCATAGCCGAGAAAATGAAGATCATAAAAGAGAAGTATGGCAATGAAGCATTCTATATCAACTACTGCACCGGTTCCATAGACGCGATGATGTCCAAATCCTGGCTCCCCGATTCTTCACCGGTGGGTCGTCTTATGAACTGCTACGGAGGGTATCTGAACTACTATAACACATACAGCTATGCGCAGATTAATACAGCGCTCTCCTATATGTATGGTAAAGGTTGGACACCCGGCAACAGCATGTCCGACATCGCCAATAGCAAACTTGCAGTTTTTTTTGGCAACAACCCTGCTGAGACCCGTATGAGCGGCGGCGGAATTATTCATGATCTCTTAACAGCAAAAAAAGGGAGTAAAACTAAAATTGTGGTTATAGACCCCCGTTATAACGACACTGTTGTGGCTGTGGCAGACCAGTGGATACCGATCCGTCCGGGAACAGACGCGGCGTTGGTGAGCGGAATGGCCTATGTGCTGATTAATGAAGGCTTAGTGGATAAAGAATTTATCTCTAGATATTGTGTGGGTTATGACGAAGAGCAATTGCCGGAAGGGATTCTCAAAGGAAATTCCTACAGGTCTTACATCCTGGGGCTGGGCCCGGACAAGACCGCAAAAACACCTGAATGGGCATCGAGAATCACCGGTATCCCGGAAGATGTGATCATCCATCTGGCGCGTGAGATCGGCCAAGCCAAGCCTGCTTATATTTCACAAGGCTGGGGATCACAGCGGCACTCAAACGGTGAACAAACTGCCCGGGCCATTTGCATGCTTTCCATACTTACCGGAAATGTAGGTATCCAAGGGGGCAACACAGGTGCCAGAGAAAATGGGTATACTATCCCTTTTGCATCGTTTTCGGACCTGAAAAACCCGATCAAGACAGCGATTTCCGTATTTTTGTGGACCGATGCAATATTGCGCGGATCGGAGATGACATCCAAAAAGGACGGGATATTGGGCGCGGACAGGCTTCAATCACCTATCAAGTTCATCTGGAATTTCGCGGGAAACGCCCTCATTAACCAACATTCCGATATTAACCGAACAAGTAAGATTCTGGAGGACGATTCCAAGTGTGAAATGATAGTGGTCATAGATCATTTTATGACGCCCAGCGCAAAGTTCGCTGACATTCTCCTTCCGGCGGTGAGCAATCTGGAAGAAAATGACTTTGCCATATCGACGAGGATTTCTGCCAGCGACATGGCCTATGTCATCTTCAATCAGAAGGCCATAGAACCCATGTTCGAATGTAGATCAGTGTATGACATGTGCGCGGAGATTGCCAAGCGGTTGGGAATCTGGGAACCATACACCGAAGGACGCACGCGCGATCAATGGCTTCAATATCTCCTGGAGGAATCGCGAAAAGAGCTCCCCGATCTGCCGGAAACCCTCGAAGAGGCCTGGAAAATGGGTGTCTACAAAAAGAGGAACCCGGGAGACCCATTTGTCGCCTGTAAAGCCTTCAGAGAAGATCCGGTAGCAAATCCGCTCGATACTCCTTCGGGGAAGATCGAAATATTTTCCAAGCAATTATGGGATCTATCCCTTGAATGGGAACTTCCCGAGGGCGACCTTGTCCCTGCACTTCCGGAGTACATAAGGGGTGTTGAAGGACATTCGGATTCATTGCGAAAAAAAGTTCCTTTGCAGATGATAACGCACCACTACAAACAGCGTACTCATTCGACTTACGGGAACGTGGATTGGCTAAAAGAGGTCGCGCCCCAGCAGCTTTGGATCAACTTGCTGGATGCTCGAGAACGGGACATACAACATGGAGATATCGTATTGGTATATAATGATAGGGGAAAATGTATTCTGCCTGCAAAGGTGACGAGACGCATAATGCCCGGAGTACTCTCTTTACCACAGGGTGCCTGGTTCAGGCCGGACAAAAACGGTCTGGACAGGGGTGGATGCGCAAACACCCTGACTTCTTTGAGGCCCTCTCCCTTGGCCAAGGGGAACCCCCAACACAGCAATTTGGTCCAGGTAAAGAAATATGAAGGATGAGCTAAGTTTCAATCAAATTGCGTTTTATGTGGACATGACCTTGTGTACGGGCTGTAAGGCATGCATGATAGCATGCAAGGATAAGAACGATCTGGATGTGGGCGTGAACTGGCGTCGTGTTGTAGAGTATACGGGAGGGGAATGGGTGAAAGAAGGGCATGGGTGGAGGCAAGACATCTTTTCCTACTATTTTTCCGTTTCCTGTAATCACTGCAATACTCCCATATGCGTTGAATCGTGTCCGACTACCGCTCTCTGTAAGGATGAAAACGGTGTTGTTTCACTGGATAGGGACAAGTGCATTGGGTGTCGCTACTGTGAATGGGGCTGCCCTTACGGTGCCCCACAGTATGACGAAAAAAGCAAACTGATGACAAAGTGTGATTTTTGTTCGGACTACCTTGAAGAGGATCGAGATCCGGCATGCGTCGCGGCCTGTCCTACGCGGGCATTACATTTCGGTGAATTCGAAGAACTAAAAAAGAAGCTCAATGGCACAGCTTCCCTTGCCCCCTTGCCGGAATATGAACTGACCGACCCGACACTCAGTATCAAGCCGCACAGGAATGCAAGGCGAGTCGGTTTCAA
>JABMQV010000771.1 GCA_013203065.1 Desulfobacteraceae bacterium
CCATCCTAAAGAGCGGGATCCAGCGGGTGGTGGTTGGCATGAAGGATCCCAACCCCCTGGTCTCGGGGAGTGGGTGCGGGTTTCTGGAAAAAAATGGCGTCGAGGTGAGCACCGGTCTCCTGGAATCAGAATGCCGCCGGTTGAATGAAGGCTATTTGAAATTTGTTGCCCATAGACGACCGTTTGTTATGGTCAAATCGGCCCTCACACTGGATGGATGGACCGCCACATCCACAGGAGATTCCAAGTGGATCACCAATGAAAGGTCAAGGCAGTTTGTCCATGGACTGAGGAATCGGGTGGACGCCTTACTGGTCGGGGTTGGGACGGTGCTTGCGGATGACCCTTCTCTGACGACTCGCCTCAAAGGGGGGCAGGGCAAAGATCCCGTACGGATTGTCGTTGATACGAATTTAAGGACACCTTTGGATGCCAAGGTCTTGGGCCACACATCCGATGCTCAGACCCTCCTAGTCGCTGGCGCCCACCCCCGCCCTGAAATCCGGAAAAAATTTCAAAAAAATGGGGTTTCGATCATCACCTGCCCTCTCAAAGGTGGAAGGATTGACTTGGGGGCCTTGATGGATATATTGGGAGAACGGTCCGTGACGACCCTCCTGGTGGAGGGGGGTGCCTCTATCATCGGTTCATTGTTGCGGGAGAGGCTGATTGACAAGTTCCTGATTCTTACGGCCCCAAAGCTGCTGGGAGGAAACGACGGGGTTCCCATGGCGGCTGGTCCTGGAGCGAGGCAAATGGATGATTGCCTGTGCTTGAGGGACCTTGAAGTGAGACGCTTTGGTGAAGACATCCTCACTGTCGGGTATCCTGATTATGGGTAGAACAGGTATTATTAAATACGATTACGTGATTCGAACTTTGGCTCACTTCTAGTTTTTCCGGTTATCCGGGTTGGCACGGGCAATAACAAATGTTCACCGGTCTGGTCGAAGGGGTTGGCAAAATAAAAAACATCCGTCGCTCTCAAGACGATATGAGAGTGACCGTTATCCCCCCTTATCAGTTCGAAGACTGCCGGCTTGGGGACAGTCTTTGTGTTGACGGCGTGTGTCTGACAGTGACAGATATCAAAGAAGGGGCCTATACCATGGACGTTTCCCATGAGTCCATGCTGCGAAGTACTTTGGGGCATCTTCGAGAGGGCAGTGAAGTGAATCTGGAGCGGGCTCTGCGCCCAACGGATCGATTGGGGGGACACTTGGTCTCCGGCCATGTAGACGGGACCGGGAAGATATTGAAAAAAGAGGCAAAACGAGGGTTCTGGTTTTTGAGGATAGGAGTTGACCAACAACTCTCACGATATACCATCGAAAAGGGATCCATAGCAATGGACGGCATTAGCTTGACCATCAACCGCTGTGAGGATAGATTTTTTGAAGTGAACATCATACCCCAGACAGTCAAGGAAACCACCCTCTTGAAAAAGGGGGTCGGAGACCTGGTCAACCTGGAGACGGACCTGATCGGGAAATATGTGGAAAAATTCTTTCTGAGAGACAGGCAAAAACCCAAAGAAGACACCCATTCGCGTATCAGCCTTGAGATGCTCTTAGAACAGGGATTTGGTGATTAATATGGCTATCGCAAGCATTGAAGAAATATTGGAAGATTTGAGAGATGGGAAAATGACAATCCTCGTGGATGACGAGGACCGGGAAAACGAAGGGGATCTTACCATTGCCGCGGAAAAGGTCACTCCCGAGGCCATCAATTTCATGACCAAATACGGTCGCGGGCTTGTCTGCCTGGCCTTGAGCCCCGAAATCGTTGAAAGGTTAAAGCTACCGCCGATGGTCTATGATAATCGTTCGCCCTATAAGACCGCCTTTACCACCTCCATTGAGGCGCGGAACGGGGTGACAACGGGTGTATCGGCAGCCGACCGGGCGCATACCGTCTTGACGGCCGTGGCGGACGATGCTGGACCGGAAGACCTTATTCAGCCTGGGTTTATTTTTCCATTGCGGGCCAGAAGGGGAGGGGTCTTATTCAGGACGGGTCAGACCGAGGGCTCTGTTGATCTGGCTCGTCTTGCGGGTTTGAAGCCAGCGGCTGTGATCTGCGGGATCATGAAGGAAGACGGCACCATGGCCAGGATGCCGGACCTTGAGAAGTTTAGCGAAAAACATGGACTCAAAATCGCCACCGTGGCCGATGTCATTGCCTATCGCATGCATACGGAGTCCTTTGTTCACAAGGCTGCGGAGACGGTTTTGCCCACCCCGTTTGGGGAGTTTACCGCCGTTGCCTTTGCAAACGATATTGACGATTATGAACACCTGGCGCTGGTCAAGGGCAAAATCGATCCCAAAAACGAAATCCTGGTGCGGGTCCATTCCGGGTGTTTGACGGGAGATGTCTTTGGCTCCCATCGGTGCGATTGCGGTGAACAGCTTAAGAAGGCCATGGCAATTGTTAA
>JABMQV010000772.1 GCA_013203065.1 Desulfobacteraceae bacterium
AATCTCATTGGGAAACAGGGGGATTTTGATCAGAGCATATTTGGAAAAAAGATCCTCTATTTCCATCAGCGGCTGTTTTTGGTCTTCTCTTCTTGACCTGCAAAACAGACATTCGTCCGATTCGGCAACACGGTTTATGATAACCTCTTTCACAGGGACATGGATTTGCTCGAGAGAGTTGATCAACTTTTCGGTTTCATAAATACTCATCGGTTCAGGAATCATGACCGGCACAAAGCGGGTTGTTTTTTCGTTGGAAAGGAGATCCTTTACCCTGTCCATATCCGAAGAAAGGTCGTCCAAAAAAACATCGCACTCGTCTTTCACATATTTCCTGCCACTGAAAACCCTGGACATATAGCGGTGCTTGTGCTGCATAAGGTCCATGACCTCAACCCATTTTCGCATCTGCTCAGGCAGGTTGAGCATCCGCACCGTGTGGCCTGTTGGGGCCGTATCCACTATCAGGATGTCGTAGGCGCCCTCTTTCAAAAGATTGGCTATTTCGATGATAGCCATGACTTCATCCATTCCCGGCAGTGAAAGGTCAAAGAACTCGGCAATATCCTCCTGGTCGAAATAGGTCCCCCTTTCCGCCAGCTTTTTGATTACCGCATCGTTTTTCTCCTTGAAATCCTCCAACAGTCGTGTTGCATTCAATTCGCAGGCAAACAAACCTTGGATTGTTGATTGCTCATTCGACTTTGGACATTGGACTTTGGACTTTGGACTATAACCCACCGCTGTCACCCGGTCCCCAATCTCAATCCCAAAGCTGTCTGCCAGAGAATGGGCCGGATCCGTCGACATGACTAATACTTTCTTATCTTGACCACGAGACCTGGCCAGATGTACGGCAGCGGTAGCAGCCATGGTTGTCTTGCCGACCCCGCCCTTTCCGCCAAAAAGGATCAGCCGGAGGTCTTTGTTTTGCAAGTATTCGGGAGGTCGATTAGTCATCAATCCAGAGGGTCATTGGTCAGCAGTCACAGGTAAAAGCCCATGTGAAGAAAATCCCGTGCTTTCTCTGTTGCATTGTGAGCCTGATTTCAACTTTTCTTTCTCCAAAAATAAGAATCAGGCCTACAGGACCGTTCCACGTGTGCAGTCTTACTTGCCCTCCAACACCTCCTTCAATTTATCAGCCAATGTTGAGATTGAAAACGGTTTCTGAATGAAGGCTTCCGCTCCGGCATCCAGGATATCCTGCGCAGGACCATCGATGGTATAGCCGGTGAAAACGATGACCTTGAGATCCGGTCTCGACTCCATAATAAGGGGATATACCTTGTCACCGCTGATATCAGGCAGTTTTATGTCCAGCAGAGCAAGATCAATCCGCCCATCAAAGGCCTTGGCAATCTCAACGGCCTCTTCCCCTGTTCTCGTCTCAATGACTCGATAACCCAATCTCTCTAATGCCCTGCGGGTTATCAGCATCACGTCCTCTTCATCCTCTATAACTAAGATGGTCCCTTCACCCTTGACTGGCCCCAGTTTCGGCACTGAAACTACCTTCTCTTCGACTTCTTCCTTGGCCTCGATGGCGGGCAGGTAGATACAAACCACAGTGCCCTTGCCTAATTCCGAGTCCACAGAGACCCAGCCATCGTGATTCTTCACGATACCGTAAACAGAGGCCATCCCAAGTCCCCGGCCGATAAAGTGGGTGGTATAAAAAGGGTCAAATATCCTGTTTCTCGTTTCTTTGTCCATCCCTTTTCCATCATCATCTATTGAGAGACAGGCATAAGGACCTGCCTTCAGACCGGGATGATCCTCAATAAAGTCCGCGTCAACCTCCACGTTTCTGGTGGTGATCCTCATACGACCCGGGCCCTCTATCGCCTCTTTTGCGTTGGTTACTATGGCAGAGAGCACCATCTGCATTTGGGTGGAATCCGCCTCTACGCTCATAATATCCAGGGCCAAGTCCGTTTCCACACGGATATTAGGACCAAGGTCATGCTGTATCAGGGATAGGGCACCCACTATATAATCGCTCAATGACATGGTTTGAGGATTATACTTCCCCCCCCTGGCATAGGCTAACAATTGACGGGTAAGCTGTACCATCCGATGGGCAGATTGCTTCATGGGTTCAACATATTCCAATATCTTCTCATTTTCAGAAAACTCCATCTCAAGCAATCCGGTGTGCCCCGTGATGGAACTTAAGGCATTGTTGAAC
>JABMQV010000773.1 GCA_013203065.1 Desulfobacteraceae bacterium
AAAAATCCGTCCTGGCCTTGGCTGATTCCAAAGATCCTCCCCACCTCCAAAGCGTCCTTTCTGGCCTCCATGGCTGCACAAAGGACCACCATATCCACGGGGGTCCTGTAACGCTTCCCCACCAGGGTATCCTCACCAATGACAATCAACTTTCCCTCCTCTTTGGGACTGATTGCCTGGTGCGTGATCTCCGCTGGCTTCCCCCTCATAAAATTAATCCCCTCCTCCTGGCATCTTTTATAAAATTCCTCATACCCCTTTCCAAAGCACCGCATGTCGATGTAATAGTCGTAGATCTTCGCGTCATGCCCTACTTTGTCCTTTATAAGATGACCATACTTTAGCGCATACATACAGCAGACCCGGGAACAATATTCGTGATAGTTCTCGTCTCGGCTGCCAACACAGTGGATAATGGCCACACTCTCAGGATGATCGCCAAATTCCCCATTTTCGTTTCTCAAAAGGATTTGACCGTCAGTGGGCCCTGTTGCGTTGTTCAACCGTTCGAACTCGAGACTGGTCAGCACGTTGGTATAGGTGCCGTATCCAAATTGCTTCATGACTGTGGGATCGAAGAGATCGTAGCCGGTCGCCAGGATAATACTGCCAACCTCCACCTTCATCTCTTCCTCCTCCATGTTGTGGTCTATGGCATTGGCCTCACAGGCACCAACACAGGCCATACATTCCGAGCAGACACCGCAGTTAAGGCAACGTGAGGCCTCCCGCAGTGCCTCATCTTCTGAAAAACCAAGATCCACTTCATCGAAGGAAGACGCACTCTCTTTGGCATCTCGAAACCTGGGCTGGGCGCGCAGCTCGTTTTCAATGCCCTCGGGAATCTCCGCCCAATCCCGGCCAGGGGCCTCCAGGGCCTTTAATTCTTCGGCATAGAGGTTGAGGTCCTCTCCATTGATATATCGGTGGATGGCCTCTACGGCCTTGTGGCCCGCGGCAACCGCTTCGATTACCGTTGCTGGGCCAGTGACTGCGTCACCTCCAGAAAAGACGTGGGGGATGCCTGTCTGCATGGTATAATTATTTACTTCACAGGTGCTCCATTTGGAAACCTTCAGGTCTGAATCATCCGCAACCCAGCTCAGATCAGGGCACTGGCCTATGGCGGGGATAACGGCATCACACCCAATCACAAACTCAGATCCCTTAATCGGTATGGGTCGTCTACGTCCACTCGCGTCCGGTTTGCCAAGTTCAGTCTTAATACACTCAAATTCGGTAACTTTTCCTTGACTCCCTAAGATACGCACAGGTGAGGCAAGATAATGGATTTTTACCCCCTCTGCCAAGGCGTCCTCGATCTCTTCTTTGTATGCCGGCATCTCCTCTCGACTTCGGCGGTAGACAACACTGACATCCTCGCAACCAAACCGGAGGGCTGTCCTGGCTGCATCGATTGCGACATTGCCACCCCCGATAATCACCACACGTTTTCCAGGCTTTACCCCTTTTCCCAGATTAGTATCTCTAAGGAAATCCACCGCATCCAGCACACCTTCAAATTCCTCTTCTCCGGGGATATTCGCCTTTATGCTTCTGTGGGCCCCAATTCCCAAGAAAACGGCTTGAAACCCCTCCGCTTCAAGATCTTTAAGGGCAAAATCCTTACCCAGTCTCTGCCCGGTCCGGGACTCGATTCCCGATCGCAGGATGTAATCAATCTCACGCTCCAATACTTCTGGGGGGAGACGGTAATCGGGGATCCCGACCCTCAACATCCCTCCAAGGACAGGAAGCGCCTCGAAGATGGTCACTTTATAACCCTTTAGCCTAAGGTAGTATGCAACTGTCAATCCGGCCGGCCCCGACCCGACCACCGCCAACTTTTCAGGGCGTTCTTCAATATCCGGAAGCGGCAACTCGCTCAGGTCTGTCTGGTCTGCGGCAAAGCGCTTTAGGTTCTTTATGGATACCGCCTCATCCACTTCCAATCTCCGGCATTGGGCCTCGCAGGCGTGCGGGCAGACCCGGCCGAGTACACCAGGAAGGGGTAAGCGCTCCATGATTAACTGTACGGCTTCCTGGTACCTGCCCTGTTTGATAAGCTGGACATACCCCTGCACACTGATACCGGCCGGGCACGTTATAACGCAGGGGGCACTGTCCGCTTTTTCGATTGCAAAGGTAATCGGCACGGCTTGAGGAAAAGCCCTGTATATGGCCTTTCTGGTCGCTAGGCCTTCATCCCATTCGCTCGGTCTTGTGACAGGGCAGACCTCGACACATTCCCCACACCCGGTACAAACACCCTCTTTTACAAACCTGGGCTTCCCATGGATCTTTACCTTGAAGTTCCCTACAAATCCCGAGACCTCGTCCACCTCATGATAAGTCAACAGTTCAATGTTTGGATCCTGCCCCACGGAGACCATCTTCGGTGTACCGATACAGGCCGCGCAATCCAGGGTCGGAAATGTCTTGTCAAACTGGAGCATGTGGCCTCCAATGGTAGGCTGCCTCTCCACCAGATAGACCTTGTGTCCGGCATAGGCAATGTCCAGGGATGCCTGCATCCCAGCAATACCGCCTCCCACCACCAGGACATCAGGGTGGACGTCCACCTCGCGGGATGCAAGACTTTGGTGGTAATTTACCCGGTTCACGGCGGCAGCAGACAACGTCTTCGCCTTTCTGGTGGCGGCGTCGGGATCTTCCGTAACCCAGGAGACCTGTTCGCGGACAGATGCCATCTGGAAAAGATAGGGATTGATGCCTCCCCG
>JABMQV010000774.1 GCA_013203065.1 Desulfobacteraceae bacterium
CTCTGGTCATTCGGCGGCATGCTTGGCATTACGGATCTTGACACCCTCGCCCGGTGCGACTTCCTTTGCGACGACATCGGCCTGGATACCATCAATACCGGTGTGGCCCTCGCCGTGGCCATGGACGCGGGACACAAGGAGTTCGGCGACAACCAGGCGGCCCTTGACATGATCGAAGAAATTGGCAAGTGTTCTGAAATCGGAAGAGTCCTGGGAAACGGGCCCGTGGCCGTTGGAAAACATTTCAACCATGCAAGGGTACCGGCGATCAAGGGCCAGGGCATTGCCGCCTACGATCCCAGAGCAATGCAAGGTCTCGGGGTTACCTACGCCACCTCTCCCATGGGCGCGGACCACACCGCCGGGAATCTTCTCGGGGACTATTTGGGGGGAGCGCTGAATCCTTTGGAAAAAGAAGGCCAGGTGGAGGCTTCCCGCAACACCCAGATTGCCATGGCTCTCGTGGATAATGCGGGCATTTGCCTTATGGCCAGCTTCGCCCTTCAGGACCCGGCCGGTGGCGAGGCCTTTGGCAACATGATCAATGCCAAGCTTGGGACACAGCTGGGACCGGACGATGGCCCGGCCCTGGGTATCAAGATTTTGCAAGCGGAGCTTGAATTCAACCGGAAAGCCGGGTTTACGAAAGAGGATGACCGTTTGCCTACGATGTTTTACGAGGAGCCTCTGCCGCCGCATAATAAAACGTTTCTCTTCTCGGGAGAAGAGTTGGACGAGACCCTTAATTTCTAGCGAGGCTAAGGATGAAAGTCAGGGTCAGGCTGTTCGGTACTTTAAAGCGATATGTCTCCGACTATGACCCGGAGCATGGGCATGAGATTGAGATTCCAGATGGGGCCAAGGTCCAGGACCTTATTGCCCATCTGGAAATCTCAAAATCAAATGCCCCCGTGGTCACCGTAAACAGCCGGATAGCCAAGATAGATGATGAGCTTATTGATGGCTCCTGGGTCAACCTCATTCAACTGGCTCATGGCGGGTGAACCTTTACTTATTATGGACCTGGCCACAGGCCTCTGAGGCCGCCTCAAGATGGAGACCTTCACGATCGAAATCATTCGACCTTATTTATGAAAGGCTCCCTAAGAACCCCAAGAGAGCCTTATTCACGTCTTGTGGCACCTCCTGTTGCACCCAATGGCCTGCCCCTTCGATGATTTTCTTGAATCTGAAATCGGTGCACTTATCCGCGACATTCTTATAAACGTCAACATTTGGAACAAAGAAACGCACAACATCTTTGCTGCCGGCGATCAAGCAACTCGGCTGTTCAACCACCTTAACACCCATTTCTGGCAAGCTGTTGAAATCCCTTTCTTGGTTCCTGTAACGATTTATAGGACCTCTAAAGCCGCCTGCCCCAAAGTTTTCTATAAAATAGTTGAGGTCCGTGTCACTTAGCCATTCGGGGAAAGGATCCGGATCGTCAAATGCTTCTAGAAGAGTTTCTGTCGGACCCCGTTGTAGCCAACTGTCCAGGCTCGGGGCATCGCCAGAAATGGAATAATAGATCTTTCTTAGAGAAGTTCTTACATCTGCCTCCAGCTCAGCCTCTGCAACACCCTCTTTCTGAAAATAAACCTGGTAAAAAAACTTGTCATGATAGATTTTTCTCCATAAATCTATTGTGGGGACATTTAGGCGGCCGCGATAGGGCACACTTAGGCCTGCTACGGCCGATACCCGGGAGGGATAGAGTGCCGCAGTATTCCAACAAATTGGTGCACCCCAGTCATGGCCTATCAATATGGCTTTTTCTTCACCCAGTGTATCGATCAAACCAACGACATCCTTCATCAAGGTTTCCATGTCGTAAGCTTCCACTTCATGGGGCTTGTCGCTTCCGCCATACCCACGCACATCTGGGACTACCACCCGAAATCCAGCCTGCGCGATCGGCCTTATCTGATGCCGCCACGAGTACCAAAGTTCTGGAAAACCATGGACCATGATGACCAATGGCCCAGTTCCCTCAATAGCAGCTCGAACATTGATGCCGTTGGTTTCAAATTCCTGCAGTTCGAATTCTTGATGCATTAGATTTCCCTCCAATAATTTAGCTGGTACCCTTGAACTAAAACTCCATTAGGAAGCCGTCACTCCCGCGGGATTCTATCTTATGTGCCGTGGTTTCCAGTTTACCAATTCTCAAACCACGCCGAATTGCATCGTCCCGAGGCGGCCGAAATCAGCGGTCAGTGTGTCTCCCTGATCGAACGGAATCATCTGTACAAACGATCCGGACAGGATTGCTTCTCCTGCGCGCAGCCCCGTCTCGAACTCATGCAGTTTACGGGCTAACCAGGCAACTGCGTAAATCGGATTGCCCATGACCGCGGCCGCGGTTCCTGAAACCTCGACGATCCCGTTTTTCGACAACGAGGCACCCACCTGACGAATATCCATATCAGTAGGCAGCACCGGCTTGCCGCCCAGAATGACGAGGCCGCAACTGGCAGCATCCGCCACACTATCGACAATGAGGTTTTGGCCCCACTCCTTATAACGACTATCGACGATTTCAAAAGCAGGCATCACAAAGTCAGTTGCCTGGATGACATCCACGGCATTGACATGGGGGCCGGATAGGTCGCGTTTCAGAATAAAGGCGAGTTCAATCTCGACCCTAGGGGAGTTCAGGCGTGTCATTGGAACTGAGATTCCCTCGTCCACAAACCAGTTGTCGAATATGTTGCCATAATCGGGCTCCTCGATGTTGACCATATCGCGCATGGCCTTCGATGTAAAACCAACCTTTTTGCCTTTTACCTTGCGACCGGCAGCCAACTTGGTTTCGGTGACAAGTTGGGCGATCCGATAAGCGTCCATTATGTCGGCATTCGGATAGGTTGTTGAAACCGAAATGGCCAGGGGGCCCTCCATCTCGGCTTTGTATAAAGCATCTGCTGCAGTCTGAAGTTCTTTATCTGTAAGCATGGGTTTTCTCTCCTTTGTAGATTCGTATTTGACCGGTTAAAGTGCGGCTGGAAATAGATTCTATTTTGCTAAATTCACACTATACCATAACAGTCACACATCCTTAAAGCATTTGATTTTTTGTGCTTGACAACTCAATAATCATACAAGTTGTCAAGCACAAAAAATCAAATGCTTTAAGGA
>JABMQV010000775.1 GCA_013203065.1 Desulfobacteraceae bacterium
CAAAGTGCCCATCGTGATAAGGACACCTTCGGGTGCAGGATTGAATGCGGGCCCCCAGCATTCCCAGTCCCTGGAGGCCTGGTTTGCCCACGTGCCCGGATTGAAGGTGGTGATGCCGGGCACTCCCCATGATGTGAAGGGACTCCTCAAATCGGCTGTCCGGGATGACAACCCTGTCGTTGTGATTGAGCACAAGGCCCTGCACGCACTCAAGGGGTCTATCCCTGAGGAGGAGTACCTGGTGCCCATCGGAAAGGCCGCTGTAAAAAAAGAAGGCACAGACGTGACTGTGGTTGCAACCTCCAAGATGGTCCACGAATCCCTGAAGGCGTCTGAGGCCCTGGACCAGGAGGGCATCAACATTGAAGTGATTGACCTCTTGACTATATCACCCTGGGACAAGGAAGCGGTTTTCAGTTCTGTGGGAAAAACCCACCGGCTTGTTATCGCCCACGAGGCCGTAAAAAGCTTTGGAGTGGGCGCTGAAATATCAGCAGCAGTATCTGAAGAGATTCTGGATGAATTGGATGCGCCTATCATGCGTGTGGGGGCGCCCTTTGTGCCCATTCCATTCAGTTTGGAAAAGGCTTACTTGCCAAATGCCGACCATGTCATAGCTGCCGTCAAAAAGACAATGGAACGGACTTTTTGAGAGGAGGAGAGGCCTATGAAAGCCGCTTTATGGTATAAGAAAGGTGATATTCGTTTAGAAGATATCCCAGCCCCGGATCCGGGACCAGGCCAGGTGAAGGTGAAGGTAAAAACCTGTGGCATCTGCGGTTCAGACCTGCATGAATACAGGGATGGCCCGTTTATCATCCCGTCCAGGCCTCATCCGCTCACCAACAGGGAGGGGGGACCTGTAATCCTGGGACACGAATTTTCAGGAGAAGTAGAGAAAGTGGGTGAGGGGGTTACCCGCTTTTCTCCGGGTGACCGCGTCGTGGTCAATCCCCTGCTTTACTGCGGCCAATGTCATTACTGTAAACACAGCCAGCACATTATGTGTACAAAACTCGGCACGGTCGGCTTCGCGGCGGACGGGGCCTTTGCTGAATACGGGGTCTTTGAGGAATACTCGCTTTTGAAGCTCCCCGATTCGGTGACGGATGAAATGGGAGCGTTTGTGGAACCCCTGGCGGTTGCGGTCCATGCCGTCAAGAGAAGCCGCATGAGAATCGGCGCAACAACGGCAATAATTGGTGCCGGACCTATCGGTCTTCTCGTTATGCAGGCCTGTCTGGCAGCAGGGGCCGGCAGGGTCTTTGTTGTTGAGCCTATGAAGGCACGGCGAGAAATGGCATTGGAAACCGGGGCTCAAGCCGTGATCGATCCCACTGAAACCGATGCGGGGAAAGAGGTTGGCAGAATGACCGAAGGGTTGAGGGCTGACCTTGCCTTTGACTGTGTCGGGAATCAATCGTCCTTTGATACGGCGGTCAAGGTAACCGGACGCAGGGCGGGCATCTGCGTGGTCGGTCTGGCCCTCAAGCCCATAGAGGTGCCCTTTATCAGGCTATGGGGGCATGAAAAAGAGATTACCTTTAGCAGTGGATATGAAGACGAATTTCCCGCCGCCATCTCCTATCTTGCCGACAAACGGGTCAAGGTGGAAAAACTTATTTCAGCGTGTATTGAATTGGATGACCTCGTTGAAAAAGGCATAACGCCTCTCATTGAAGAACCTGAAAAACATATAAAGGTCCTGGTCTACCCGGTTAAAACGACTCAAACAGAAACACGGGATTATAGGATTGAAGATTGACTATTGGCGATTGTCGATTGAAAAGCACCTGAAAAGCCAAAGCATATAGTATCCAAATACCAAGAACATTATCTTAAGGACGATAGAAGCCGACAGGTTGCTACGCATTTTCACACCGGGTTGGATGCCCTGTTTGAGATTCCAACCCAATTTATTCATGAATCGACAAAGGGAGGCCTATGAACTTACCGTACTTTGACCTGACCGACAAGGTTGCCATAGTTACAGGGAGCGCTACAGGCATCGGAAGGGGCATTGCCGAGGGTCTGGCAGATGCCGGAGCCAGTATCGTTATTGCAGCAAGGCGTCTCGATAAATGTAAAGAGGCCTGCAAGGAAATTACGGAAAGGACCGGCGTTCGAACGCTGCCCCACAGATGTGACATCACAAATAATGATGAAATAGAGGCCCTTGTAACCGCTGTTATTGGGGATCTGGGCCATATCGATATCCTCGTCAATAACTCCGGCACGGGGGGAGGTGAAAAACCCATCCTGAAGATGACCGATGATGATTGGTCCACCGTCTTAGATACCAACTTGAGGGGTGTATTTTCACTTTCCAAGGCCGTCGCAACCAAGATGGTTGA
>JABMQV010000776.1 GCA_013203065.1 Desulfobacteraceae bacterium
CGCAAAACCTCTGCCGGTCCTAGAAATTTTTGATGTTGCCATTTTTCCGGATAACCAACAGAAAAGGAAAAATCCTTGTTTACATAAAGGCCTGGTTTTGGTTTTGGAAGCGTCGAACAGGATGACACCAAGGCAAATCCTGACATCAGGACCAGCACAACCCATAATCTTCGTGATAGTTTCTTCATCTCATACCCTCCTTTAGTAGTGGTAACAGCGGCGAAAGCCGAAAAACAAAGTTCCCAAAATTTTCTTAGCTTGTTTTACCTCCTTTCGCAAGAATGTATAACAGGGGAACGGGGGAATGGAGCCAAAACCCGACCCTCGTCCCAGGTTTATGAAATGACATCCCAATAAGTCCTATCGTTTTCTGAACGTTTAAACATACGTTTTATTACCAGGCCCTAACCACACACGTGACACGCTGCAGCGTGCCCAGACGCGACCTCTCGCATAAAAGGCGTCTCCGTGCTGCACCGGGGTTCGCACACCGGGCACCGCGGGTGAAAAGCACATCCCGTGGGTGGGTTCAGCGGGCTGGGCACTTCCCCCTCCAAAGTTACCTCCTTTATATCTTCCGGGTCGGCCACTGGAACGGAATCTAATAGCGCACGCGTGTAGGGATGGATGGGGTTATTATAAAGCGCCTCACTTGGGGCCCTCTCCACAAGGTGGCCGAGGTACATGACACCGATGTGGGTACTTAGATACTCCACCACGGCAAGATCATGGGAAATGATAAGGTATGTCAAATGGAATTTTTTCTGCAAATCCATGAGGAGGTTCAATATCTGGGCCTGAATGGACACATCCAGGGCTGAAACCGGCTCATCCAGGATGATGACCCTGGGGTTCAAGGCGAGGGCCCGTGCGATAGCGATTCGCTGACGCTGTCCGCCACTGAATTCATGGGGATAGAGTCCGGCCTGGTGGGGATCAAAACCTACCAAATCCAGGAGCTGGATGATCCTGAAGGCAATTTCCTTCCTGGAAGACACCTTGTGAATAAAAAGAGGTTCGGAAATGATGTGTTTGACCTTTTTTCTGGGATTCAATGATCGAAAGGGGTCCTGAAAGACCGCCTGGATGTTTCCCCGAAAGTCAAAGATCTCCTGTCTGCTGAACCGGGTAATGTCCCGTCCGTCAAACATAATCTGGCCCGATGTGGGCGATTCAAGACCCAACATCACATTTGCCGTGGTTGACTTGCCACACCCCGATTCTCCCACAAGGCCAAGTGTTTCTCCGGGCTTGATCCCAAAACTGATCGCGTCTACGGCCTTCACGTAACCTACGGTCCTGGAAAAAAAGGTGCCCTTTGTGACAGGGTAGTACTTCTTGAGTTCATGGACAGAGATGATGGCATCATGCTTCATTGCTTAATCCCTTGAATAGAGCCAGCACGAGACCTGGTGACCTTCCTCAAGGATGGTCTCCGGAGGATAAATCTCAAAACAGGGTTTTTTGGCCCGGGTACACCGGGGTGCGAATCGACATCCCGTGGGCGGATCTAACAGGCTCGGGGGCTGCCCGTCGATGGAATAAAGACGTCCGGAAGGACGTCCCAGCACAGGAACTGATTTAATCAGGCCCACTGAATAGGGATGGGCCGGTTTTCTGTAAAACGTCTTGACGGGCGCCTTTTCAATGATCCTCCCCCCATACATCACCAGAAGTCTTGAACAGATTTGGGCAACAGTGGCGAGATCATGGGTGATCAGGATAATGGATGATTTGGATTTCCGTTGTATATCCTTCATAAGTTTCAGGATCTGGGCCTGGATAGTCACGTCCAGGGCAGTGGTCGGTTCATCGGCGATCAGGAGATCGGGCCCATTGGCAATCCCCATGGCAATGAGCGCCCGTTGACACATCCCTCCGCTAAACTGAAACGGATAATCATCTATTCTGCTCTCAGGCGCAGGGACCTTGACCTTTTTGAGAAGTCCAACGCACATATCTCTGAGGGACCCCGAAATCTTATGATGATATCGATAGGACTCACCGAGCTGATACCCCACCTTGAGGATTTGATTCATTGAGACCATAGGGTCCTGCAAGATCATGGAAATCCGATCTCCCCGAATCCGTCGCATTTCGTCTTCGCTTTTTTTCAGCAGGTCTTCATTCTTGAAGAGGATTTCGCCCGAGACAATCCTTCCCGCGGGTTGGGGCACAAGCCGCATGATGGAGAGTGAGGTTATGCTCTTGCCGCATCCTGACTCACCCACCAACCCCACAACCTCACCCTTTGAAATGGAGAAACTGACGCCGTCAACGGCCCTGACCACGCCTTTCTTAGTAAAAAAGGAGGTCTTTACGTCTTTTAGAACGAGAAGGTTTTCGTTTTCAGTATCCAGTTGCTTGTCTTCCATCACCGTAATTTTTGTTTTGGATCAAGTAATTCTCTCAGCCAGTCTCCGGTCAGGTTAAACCCGAGCACCGCCACCACGATGGCGATCCCCGGAAAGGTTACCAGCCACCACGCATAGGTAATATATTGTCTTCCTTCGGCCAGCATCAGGCCCCAATCACAGGATGGCGGTTGGGTGCCCAACCCGAGAAAACTCAAAGTGGCGATAAATACAATGATGCCCCCTATCTCAATGGTCGCCAAAATTATGATGGTATTGACAATATTAGGAAAGATATGGGAAACCATGATGCGCAGATTGCTACACCCGGCCACCCTGGCCAGACGGACAAAATCCCGCTCCTTCAAACTCAGACTCTCTCCGCGTACGATCCGTCCGTAGTAGGGCCAGCCCATGATACCGAAGGTAATGATAATGGTCTTTGCGCTCGGCCCATACACAGCGGCAAGCATAAACAGAAGAATGATCCCCGGCAGCGAGGACCAGAGGTCGGCAAGACGCATAATGATCATATCAGTCCTGCCGCCGGAGAAACCGGAAATCAGCCCTAAGATGACGCCAAGGGTGCCATAAAAAGCAATACATCCCACACTGATAAGAAGTGAGATCCGCGAACCATGGATCAATCGGCTCAGGACATCGCGTCCCAGCATGTC
>JABMQV010000777.1 GCA_013203065.1 Desulfobacteraceae bacterium
GTTATATAACTGGTTGGCCTCTTATGTTTCAAAGTTTAATATTCAGGACCTTACTTCCGGATTCAGGGCCATAAAGACCGATATTGCACATAACCTGCTGCACCTCCTGCCAAATACATATTCTTATCCCACGACTTTGACGTTAGGGGTGCTAAGAACCGGCAAAAGTGTAAAGTATGTGCCAGTCAAGAGTCAAGCGCGCAAAATGGGGAAAAGCGAGATAAAAATTGTTCGAGATGGCGTGAGGTTCTTTATGATTATCATAAAAATCTGTACCCTTTACGCCCCCCTGAGGATATTTTTACCCATCAGTTTTATAATGTTCTGTACAGGGTTGGGTTACTATTTCTATACACTGGTCACTTCAAATCGCTTTACAAACATGAGCGCACTGCTTTTTATAACCTCTATTCTAATATTCATGCTGGGGCTTATCTCTGAGCAGATATCCCAGATGCGGTTTGAACGAAGTGAAGGCGACAAATTTGTCTGACAAGTATAGACCTGGGGTTATCATTTCACACATCAAAAGATATGGGTATTTCAGTTATTGTGCCAGCGTATAACGCTGAGGCAGATTTGCCGAACCTGCTGGACTCTTTATTACGTCAGAATTGTAATGATTTTGAGGTGATTGTTGTAGACGATTGTTCAGAGGACGGCACGGCTGAAGTTGTCAAACATTACGACTACTCGCTTATTCAATTATCGGAAAATCATGGCCCCGCTTACTGCCGTAATATCGGGGCGAAAAATGCAAGGGGAGATATCCTTGCATTCACGGATAGTGACTGCAGGGTAGAATTCAACTGGATTGACACCATCCAAAAGTGTTTCCTAAAAGATGACTTTGCGGCGCTCATGGGAAGGGTTGCCCTGATGCCCTCAAGCTTTTTGGGGAATGCCATATCCGCAGTTGGGTTTCCTGCCGGCGGATCCATCGGCTTTGATAAAGTCTGGAAGGTGGATGAAAATGGCTTTACAGACAGCCTCAGCACGTGTAACTGCGCGGTCAGGGCTGATGTCTTTCACGGTATGGGCGGATTCGATACGTCTTTCCCTTTTCCAGGCGGAGAGGACAGCCTTTTTGCGTATGATTTACGGAAACTGAATTATCGGGTAAAATATTGCCCGGATGTCTTGGTGTATCATGGCGCCCGAAACGCTTTAAGAGATTTTGTGAGATGGCAGTTTCGAAGAGGCGTGAGCAGTTTTATCTTTTCAACTAAGGTTTCTAACAAAGCGAACTTTTTGTCTCTGAGGATATGGTCTACCGGAAACGTCCTCAGGGCCTGTTTCCGGGAAAAGCGCTTTCCATTAGTGCTTTGTCTGTTATGCATAAGCCTGTGCATGCAGTTTATCGGCTTCTTGTCAGCCAGATTCAACAAAGAATCATATGCAGATTCTAATCATTAATCCGCCATGGCCGGGTAAAGGCTTCGGTACAAGGTCACAGAACAGGATCATAAAGCATAGAAGTGACAAATTCCTGCAATACCCCGTTTTCTTAGCCTACAGTGCGGCCCAGTTAAAGGGAAGGGGTTTCGGTGTAACTTACATAGATTCCGTCATCCAGGATCTTGATTCTGATCAGACCATCACAGAAGCCAAAAAGAGAGATCCCGACGCCATATTCATGGAGACGACAACCCCCTCCATAGAGGCTGACTACAGGAGTTTAACCTCCCTGAAAGATGCAACGGGCGCCAAGATCATCGTAGGCGGACCCCATGCAACCTATTTTCACAGAGAGGTGTTGAATGAATGTGAAGCCATTGATGTGGTGATCCGCCATGAATTTGATACCAAGATCGCGGGCGTGGTCGCGAATCTGGATAATTTGGAATCTGTGAAAGGTGTCACCTATCGTGACGGCGACGCAATCATTGACAACGGTGATGGGGGTATGGCCCGGAATCTGGATGCCATACCTTTCCCCGATCGGGATACAATCCCGTGGACGTGGTATCTGGAGGCCTGGTATTCCAGACAGCCCTTCATGAATATGATGACCTCAAGGGGCTGCCCTTACCACTGCGCGTTTTGCCTGTGGCCCGAAAGTATGTATGGTCACAAGCAAAGATTTCGTGGCCTGGATAACGTATTTGCCGAAATCCACCAGCTTGTCGAGCGTTATGGGGTCAGGGAAATCAATATTGATGACGGGACATTTACAACAAACCGGCAGCGGGTTGTTGATTTCTGCCGGAGAATACGCCGTGAAAAGCTCGACCTCATCTGGACTTGTAATGGCCGTGTCGATAATATAGACGATGAGATGCTTGGGGAGATGCGGCGGGCCGGATGCAAAATGATTCGGTTAGGGGTTGAGAGTGGGTCACAGGAGGTGCTGGATAAGATAAAAAAAGGGTTGACCCTGGAACAGATCGAGGAAGGGGTAAGGCGGGTGAAGAAAAGCGGGATTCAGGCACTTGGTGGGTTCATGTTTGGATTTCCCTACGATACAATGGAAACTGTGCAACAGACCATTAGCTTTGCCAAAAGACTCTCTCCCGATCAGGTCCAGTTTTCCATTTGCATGTGCTATCCCGGCACCTCGCTATACGAAGATGCAAAGGAGAAAGGCCTTCTCTTAGCGAAAAACTTCAAAGAGTTTGATATGACTCACGGACCGGTTGTTAAGACAGTAGATATGGAGAGAGAGGAACTGACCAACATCCTGGCCAGAGCCTACCGGGAGTTTTATTTCCGGCCGCAGTTCATGTTTCAGACATTGCGTCATCTCAAAGATAAAGATGAGATCAAACGGGTATGGCGATCACTGAAAAGCCTGCTCAAAACCATCAGGATGCA